>NZ_JAGQCP010000033.1:0-28043 GCF_024346255.1 Cyanobium sp. BA5m-10
AGAGCTTTGTCGCACTCTCGGAAGGCCTCCAGAACGCCCTGGCCGCCTGCGGTGGTGTGCCACGGGAGCTGCGCACCGATCGGCTCTCGGCTGCCAGCCGCAACCGCGATGGCAGCTATGCCCTCGACATCACCCCGCGCTACCAGGCGCTTTGCAGCCACTACGGGCTTTCTCCCAGCCGTAACAACCGCGGTGTGGCTCACGAGAACGGCATCGTTGAGGCACCGCACGGCCATGTCAAACGGCGGCTGGTGCAGAAGCTGATCCTGCGCGGCAGCTGTGATTTCGACGAGCCTGCTGAATACGGCGAGCTGCTGGCCGAGGTGTTCAGTGCCCTCAATGCTCCGCGCCAGCGGCGCCACGAGCAGGAACTCGAACGGTTGGCACCACTGCCAGCTTTTCGCTTTGCCGACTACGAGCTGCTCACTGTGCGGGTGAGGAGCACCAGCACGATCGAGGTGCGGCAGGTTGTCTACTCGGTGCCGCCCACCCTGATTGGCCGCCAGGTCACGGTGCGACTGCACCATGACCGGCTGATCGTCTATTTGGGCAGCGACTGGGTTTGCCAGCTGCCCCGCGCCTATGGCAGCGGCAGTCATGGCCCGAGGGCCTGGTGCATCGATCTGGAGCACCTGATCGATGGCCTGCGCGCCAAGCCCAGGGCCCTTCTCCATTGCCGCTACCAGCGCCACCTCTTCCCTGATCAGCGCTGGTGGAACTTCTGGCAACACCTACTCACTGGCGGTGATCGTGACGCCGCAGCCCGGTTGATGGTCGAGGCCCTGTATGTGGCGGTGCGGGTGGCGTCCTTTGAGCTGGTCCTCACTTTCCTGCAGCAAGCCCAGCAGCGCCAGTCCCTGTCGCTCTCGCTCCTGCAACAGCGCTTCCGGGTACCGCCGCGCCGCAGTGCCTTCTCCGATCCCGTTATTTCCCAACACCTACTTGCCTCCTATGACCACCTCCTCCCCGGTGCCCCGCTCAGCTGCGGTGGAAGCGGCCTTGCCGCTGCTGCTCAAACAACTGAAACTCGCCCGCTTTCGCAGCCACTGGCATCCGCTCTCCCAGCAGGCTGAGGCCGAGGGTTGGAGCCCTGGCCAGTTCCTCTATGCCCTCTGTGAGCAGGAGGTCGATCACCGCCTGATCGCCCGACGCCAACGGCTGCTGCGCGATGCCCATCTCCCTTGGCAGAAGGGGCTTGATGGTTTCGATCACCAGCACCTTGAGCCCAAGCACTGGCAGGAGCTGCAGGTGCTTTCCCGCAGCCACACCTGGCTGCTGCAGGCCGAGAACCTGCTGTTGTTTGGCCCCAGCGGCGTTGGCAAAACGCACCTGGCCATTGCCATCACGATGGCAATGATCGAGCAGGACCAGCCCTGCCGCTTCTTCTCCGCCACGGCCCTGGTGCAGCTAATGCAGAAGGCCAAGGCCAGCTTTGAATTGCCGGCCCTGATCCAGAAGTTGGATCGCTACGCCTTGCTGGTGATCGACGACATCAGCTACGTGCGCCGCAGCGAGCTGGAGACCTCGGTGCTGTTTGAGCTGATCTGCCACCGCTACGAGCGCAAATCACTGCTGGTGACCTCCAACCAGCCGTTCCGAGAGTGGGACGAGATCTTCCCGAGCGGATCGATGACCGTGGCAGCGGTGGATCGGCTGGTGCACCACTGCCACATCGTGGGCATCAAAGGCGAGAGCTACAGGCAAAAAGCAGCAGCTGCACGGGCTTCCAGCGATCAGATAGACCCGCCTACGTAATTGACGCGGACGCCATCGCCGTCACGATCAACGCCACCAACGCTGCAGCCAAGAAGAACCAAGGCGGCGACACGACCAACATCACCAGCTAGGCCGGCCACACCTGCAGGTCCACTTCACCAGCAGGGCCAACATCTCCAGCCGGACCAGCAGCACCTGGTTCTCCGCTTGCTCCAGCAGCACCTGCAGGTCCTGTTGGACCAACAAGGTTCAAGCTCTGGTTCCAGGGCATCAAGCAGCTGCAACGTTGCGTAGCGCACCGCTTGGTGCGACCTACTCGCTATTGCCGATCAACCCTCCAGCACATAAAAGTTGCCGCTGAGGTTGTCCAGGTAGTAGTCACCGGGATTAGCACCACTGATCGTCAGCGGCGGTGGTCCAGCACCGTTAAACCAAACAGTTCCACTGCTGCCTCCAGGCGGCATGGCCCAGGTGCCATCAGCGCAAAGGAACAAGGCGCTAGATCCATCGCTGGGCGGCACACCACCAGCACTGCTGCCGCCACCCCATGGCGTGAGGCTCCATTGCTGGGTTGCGCTGCCGTCGTAGGTACCGCCCGCAATGCCAGCACCAGGGATCAGGGGCAGCACGGTGCCAGGCACTGTTCCACCGCCACCTCCATCGGGTGGTGGCGTGACCTCGGGCTGCCAGATCGGGCAGCCCGCCAAGCTCACCAGCAGCGTTGCCGTAACACCGCTGCTGGTGAGCTCTGTTGTGATCGTGTAGTCGCTGCGGCTGGCGTAGCCGTGCTGGAGCCGGCCATTGCCATCGCCGCCAACCGGCCAGGGCAGGGTTTCGCTCACCCCATCGCCCCAATCAACCGTCACCGCATTGGGAGGCGTGGTGCGTGGGTTGAGTAGCAGCTCAATCGGGATCAGCCCGCCCGACTCCGCCCCAGCAGGCTGCCAGCTCAGTTCCAGATCAGCCGCCGGGATAGGCGCACGGCCAAACCCCAGCTGCTCCCAGCGCTGCACCTCATTGGACGGCACCCACACCGCCTCACCAGGACAGCCAGCAGGTGGCAGCAGGCGGATCAGCTGCGCGCTGATGCCACCACTGCTGATCGCAACGCTGGTGCGCGTGGCCATGGTCATCTGCTGATCCTCGTTAAATCAGGGGGTCATCCAGCAGCAGATCAGGCAGCAGCTGCTCGGGTTGCTGCGCCAGTGCCGTGGCCTGCTCCACCAGCTCCGCTTTGGTCTGGCTGCCATCGAGCTCGACGCCATAAACGCTGGAGCAGTGCTCAAGGATCTGCGCCTTGGTCATGGCCTGAAAATCAGGCGCTGCTACTGGCGCAGTGGCTGCATCTGGATTGGGCTCAGCTGGTGGTTCGGCTGCTGGTTCCCATTCCGCTTCTGGCACTGCTTCTGGTTCAGCAACAAGCAGTGACTGAACTACCTCCTCTGGCTCTGGCGCGAACGGAGCGGTCAAATCGATCGCACCGGTAGGTGCGTCTGGCGGATCAGCACCGTTAGTAGGTGCATCTGGTAGATCTGATCTAGCTTCTTGCAGCTGCCAGCCCAGGCTTTGCCAGCCGCCTAGGTGCACCGGCCAGATGTAGCGGTGCTCTGCTCCAGCACTGATCCGCACCATTCCCTCAGGAATGGCTGGATCACTTAGGTCATGGCGAACAAGAGTCGTCATGGCACTCAGGCGGGGATGGTGGCGGTCAGTCCCACGTGCATCCCCTCTGGGGTCTCGGGGCTCACCTCTGCTTTGGCAAAGCAGACCGCCGGCAGGTCCACATCGGCTAAATCAGCGGCATTGAGCTGAATGTCACGTCCACTGATGAACGCCTCCACCCGCCCGCCTTCTGCTGGCAGTGCCACGGTTGCTGCAACCACCCAGCTACCGGTTGTGCCATCACGGAGCACAGGCGCAAAGGACACCTGAATCTCAACTGGAGCAGCAGAGCCTGGGTTACTTGCTACTACTGAGAAGCGTGATGCTGCATCGAGCTTGGTTGTAAGCAGCACCTCTTCTCCAGAGAGGAAGGTGCGCTCCAAGTTGCGTATGGCGCTGCGGTTGGTCCAGCCCACCAGCGTGGTCTCCGCATCAAGCAAGGGATTGCCGTTCATGGCTCAGTTAGCAGGGGTGATGTTGAAGAGGCGACCAGCAGCGCGGCTTTGGAGCACGGCAAAGCCCACGTACCAATCGACGCGGGTGCGAAACACCGGGGCATCAGGTACCTCGCCCAGGTCCCGCACCGAAATGCCGTAGCGGCCCTGGAACGGGCCCTGCAAACCGGTGACACCTTGATCACCAAAGGTGCAGCAGTAAATCGAGCTGGTGCCGCCCGCCTCGTCGTAACCCATCACCTCAATGCCCTGGGCATCGCGGTCAACCGTGACCAGCTCGCAGTCCTGGTAGCGGTGCACCGTCATCCCAAAGGAGTTGGTACTGGTCTGATAAACACCACCGCCAATGGAGGCGCGAGCCATGGCATTGAGCTGACGGCGCATTGCCTTGCTCATCACCAGCACCTTGCTGCCGCCATAGGCATTCACCGAATCGATCAACTCATCGAGGCGATCAAAATCAAGCGGTGCACCAGGAGCAGTGCTGCTGCCACCGCTGCCGCCACCACTGCCGGCGTTGTCGATTGCCATCGCATCGCCTGGCTGCAGACGCTTACTGAGGCCGTCAAATGCCCTGGGGTTGGCGCTGCTATCGCCATTGATCACCGTTGCCTCCAAGGTGAGCCGCATGGAGCGCACCTTCATCTCGATCTGACTGGCACGGGCCTCAGGACCCATCAGATCAACGATCGAGCGGTCCACATCCACGTCACCACCAAATAGATGCACAGCTTCTGCGCGCTGATCAACAACGCCATAGCTCTGGGTATAGCCCTCGTTGACAGCGCGAAAGCCAACAGATGGCAGCTCCTGTTCAGCGGAATAGAACAGGCCGCTGCCGGCAATATTCATGAACGGCAGCTGGGCGAGCAGTTCGCCCTCTGAAAACGTCTTGAGCACAGCTAGATGCTCAAGCCGGTTTTCGTATTTAGCTGCCTCGATCAAGGTGAGGCCCATGGCATAGGGGGCAGCGCCCCGGGGAGGTCAGGGGCTATTGCCGAGCACGCAGCTCTAACTCAAGGAGCACTGCAGAGAGGATCACTTCTCATTGCAGGGTTGGAGCAGGTCTCCGCCAATCGGATGCGCTTACGAAGCTCCGCATCGTTCTTCTCCAGCACACTGAAGTGGGAGATCGCCCTTGTCCTTCCCGGCTCACTGTGAACCCAGGTGGTGTAGTTGAAGCGTTGGCCGGCATAGAACACGCTGACCTGACTTGAACCTTCTCCTGGCTCGTTCACTGTTCTCAGGGCATCTGAGCCAACAAAGTCCTCTAGGACTTCTGGTCCAAGGACCTCAGCGATCAGCAGGTGACCCAGGTCATTACCGCTTTTCTGGAAGATCACCTTTCCAGAGCAGCGATATGGCTCGCTTTCGCACGCCTTAGGCCTGTAGTCAATGGTTTCAGTTTCAGAAATACCGCTGCTGTTCAGGAACACGCTGAAGCCAAGTCTTCCTCCTGCTGCTGCCCCCTGAGAACTGAGGTCGGGATAGCCATCGGTGTATTTCCGCTCCGCTTTTGGTCTGGGGAGGATGTGTGTGGCCGAACGCCAATTCCGCACCAGCTCACTTCCGCTCTCGCCAGGCAAAGCGAGCGCGGGTCTAAGCGACAGCAATAGCAAGCCAACTGCAGCCGCCAAAGCCCCTCTGGATCGGATCTTCTGAAGCGTGCAGGTAGGTGCCATATCGATGAGATGCGCTGTTCTGAACGTAGAGGACCTGGAGCGGCAAAAGCAGGGAAAAGGATCTGCCGCCACGACCATGACCACTCCCGCATGCCAGGCACCGTTCACAGCGGAAAGCTGGCAGCAGTTGTGGAATGGCTGGGAGGCAGAGCCCCAGCAACTCAAGGGAATCGAGCAGTAGCGGCTAGCCGTGATCAATGCAGATCGTGCCGGCCTCACCGAGGCTGCTCCCTGGCGCTAAACCTTCTCGTCGACATCGCCGGCTCCTAAGGCCCCAGCCCATGCCAATTCTTTGCCAGTGGCCTGGGAGAACAAGAACTACAACGCCTCCGAAAGCTGTACCGACGGTTGCGATTCCAGAATTAGCCTGCCCTGCAGAGGGCAATCACAGTCCGTCGCCACCTCCAGCGAGAGCACATATATAATATGGAGTCATAAGTTCTCTTTTACCAAACAGCCGAATCACTATCAGCAATAAACGTCATAGGTGGACCAGGATTCCTGCTTGCAATCGGATGGCCATCAATACATGCATCGCGAAAATTGGTGGTCTCCGCGAGGCTCAGCTTTAATAATTGGCGAAGATAAGAAATATCTCCCAGCTCAAGACCATGTGTTACTCGGTGACGAAACATCCATATTCTATTATAGGTGCGATCTAGAAGATGGGATAAGCGATTGACGCCCTTAAGTCGCCTCCTTAATTGCTTCGGAAGAGCAGAAGTAGGCGGTCCATTAAGCGCGGCGATATGAGATCCAAAAATATCGTCCATAGGGGCTCCAAGTTTCACAAGATCATCAAACGCGTCAGTGCGCATCAATGATAAATAAACAGAACGTTCGTCAGGACGGCTGTTGCTGATACACTCTAAATTCCAAAAAAAATCTCTCTACAGATTCGTTCGTGGGCTAGTCGCTTCAAGACAATGAAGCTCCTATTTTCATTTAGTTTTTCAAAGCGACTAGCAACCAATCGGGCCAATAACTGGGAAAAGACTGTTTCAATCATGGTTATCAAGAGAGCGTGAAAGGGTTGGGGACTAGTTGACAATAATTATTTGCATATCTCAGCAATCTGCTGATCAATTGACACTGTACTTCCCCCATTAGGAACCTCTTTAACCCCAAGCTGCTTAGCCTTTTTGAGATCAGCACAGGCACCAGTGAAGTCATCCAGCCACGTCTTGATGTATGCCCTGACTTGGTACGAAGATCCATCAGAGTCGTTAATCTGAATGGCTTTGTCAAGGTCTGCAAGGCCATCTTTATACTGATCCAATCTCAGTCCCTTTTCTCGACCCCGTTCTCGAAAGGCATAAGCACTAGCTGGGTCTAGCTTAATAGCCTCAGAGTACCAAGATATGGCTTCACTACTTCGATTGAGTTGCGAGAGTGCATCACCCTTACCCTCTGCAGCACCGGAATTTTTGGGATCAAGCTCTAATGATCTGCTATATGCGATGAGCGACTTATTATAATCAGAAAGCATATAGTAGAAATGACCCTGCCACCAAAAGGCGGTCGAATCTACGGGATCGATCTTGATCGCTTGGCCAACCAGTTGGAGGGCTTGCTCGGTTTGACCTTCTGAATTACGGAGGATTGCCTCCTGCACAAGGAATCGAGGGTCTCCCGCGCATGCCGTTTTGTGATCAGCAATCAGTTTCTTGAACTCACTCGTATCGGAAGAAAGGGGCTCTAATTTGTCTGCTATTTCAGAGCATGACGCAGAAGGGTTAAATCCATAGTATAAGCCTGTTGCTGAAAGAGCAACAGCTCCAACCGATAAGGCGACAAACATTAGTGCTCTTGCGGATGGAGCTGCCTGATTTTGGCTAACTCTTGAATGACTTGACTGACTTGAAGATTCGGAAGGGGCTGAGATACGCTCCGTTGATTCGAGATAAGTTTCAATAGGCTTGTCCCTCTTCTGTGCAGGAGACTGGCTTTGCGGAATCGATGTGGCAATCCCCCCTGATGCATCCAGGAAGCCATTCAACACATCTTCCACCTGCACCAGCACATCGGGATGGTAGACGCGGCTGATTTCCTGAATCAACGCATCACGTTGGATCAGCCCGCCACTTGATCGTGCATGAGGAAGGAGTGCTGCAAAGCTCTGTCTGCTGACCAGGTCACGCAGTGGTGCCTGCAAATCAGACTGCCCGGCGGTCAAATCGGCTACAACCCCTTGAAGCGCCGCCGGTGCTGGAAGTATTCCTCCCTGCCGCGAGACGTATTCGCCAAGCTGTCTGCCCAAGCTCCTGAGCTGGTCACTGTCAGCTGTCGCCACAAGACAAAGAAATTAATATTCCCAGTATACCCTGCGTCACAGCCGAGCATAGTAATCTATGTCGATTGCGGAAGCCGTTTGCTACTCCGCTGCGCAGCATCCCCATTGAAAGTGTCAACTTCTCGATGGTTCAAGACATCCGTCCTAATTCCGCTGGGTTCATGAAGAGTGCTGCCTCTCTCAAGCAATACCGCTCTACTTAGAAAATTACTTAGGCAGCCAGAAGCTTTAGTATGTGGCACAGCAAATTAATTTGACTATCCCGGGGGACGCTTGCAAGGGCTAATCGGGTCTTGCATGGAGCTAATGTTCTTACATCCCATAACCGGTAAGCCTTTAGCCGCGAGTCATTCACGTGAAGGAATGATCACCATAGGCAGGAGGTTTCGATGTGATGTGGTCAATCCAGCCCGCTACAGCCCAGTTTCCAGCCACCATGCGACAATGAGCTCAATAGTCAATTCACTCGAAATTAATGGCGGAGGGAGCAGACCATCGACCAGCTATTTATTCATATATGGATAAAGGACTTCATCGTGGAACCCCAGCAGTTTCCACTAGCGCGACAAACCTGAAGGCACATGCCAGAGATAACAAAAGGTTCTTGAATGGTGTCCAGTGGATGAGCAATCCCTAGTCACTGTGGGGCCAGCAAACGATCCTAAAAACATTCCAAGAAACAACCAGGATAAAAGCAAGACGCCAAAGCCAGAAAAATCATTAGATTTTAAGCTTGCAGAATTCGTCGCTGGCGCATTAGGAGATTGAGCCGAAGGCTCCTTCGTCTGGGAGGGCTCACGCGCCGCAGCACCATTAACCTCAGCTGGCGCAGCAGATGGGGGCGAAGCGGCTTGATGCAGAGCCTGCAATTGCTGCCGGGTACCAGCGTCGAGTTTGATGCCCACAAGGCCGCAATCAACCAGGCGGCCATGGACTTCAGCAAAGTGGCTTAGCAGGCAGGCGCTGTCCCACGCAATTTGCCAACGTCCAAATTCCCATACCCGATGCATGCCGCCCCGAGGGTAGAAACCTGGAGGCAAAGCAGCAGAATCGATTGCACCGGAATGCACACTTCCTAGAGACTGACTGGAACGCGATTGTAGAAACTCAGCAAAGATCCGAGCAGGCTCCCTCGGACTCCCCGCACGTGAAGTTGCATTGGCAGAACTTGATAGAGAGACCAGCTCTTCCCAGAGTGCACGCTGCACGGAGAAGCCGAAACGGAAGTGGCTGGCCACACACCAGAGCCGATTGATGTCGTAGAGCAGCGCACACGGAGCCGCCCTCCAGATCGACTCAAACGACTCCTGGCCACGACCACCACCGCAGGATGCGACCAGAAGCTGCCAGGTTTCCCGATCAGCCTCATTCCAAAGCTGGCGGTTTAAAAGTCTCTTGAGAATCTCTTTATGACGGTCCACATCATCGAGGCGACCATCTACCTGCTTGTAATTATTTGGCAGTTCTTCTTGTTCTCTTTTCTCTTCCACGTAAGGAGCCTCAGCCGGCTCAGCCTCTGCTGCCTCTGGCAGAGCAAAGTAGCCGCACAACACCGTGCGGAGGCGCGCCAACGTTTCATCACGATAAACACAACCAAGCTCATCAAGCAGAAAACTGACGAGAGCAACCGCCGTCGCCGAGGCGACCAGTGGTTCGGCTTCCAGAAAAGCGGGCAACTCCACCAGCTCCCTTAGGGGAGCCCGAAGAGGCAGGTCGCCCGCAAGCAGATCAGCGAGCACCGCATTCAGCCGTGATGGATGGCGCAGGGGTTGTGCCTTAACTACCCGACCAAAAGCCAGACCCAGGGAGTAATCGGCACCGGGTCGCACCATCAGATCGCGCGCATGTACTGCCCCCAGAGCCGGGCAGCCAGTGCACCTGCGGATGCTTCGGCGGGTTGATTGTTGTCATTGCCCATCCAGATGCCGGTGAGCACTCCCTTGCTGGGGGAATAGCCGATGAACCAGGCATCCCGGCCGTTATTGGTTGTTCCTGTCTTGCCGCGAGCATCAACCACAGTGCTGGCGTTGCGGCCTGTGCCTTCTTGTACGGCTCGCAGCAGCATGGCGTCCATAGCCTTAGCGACAGTTGGCGAAAGTAGTTCCTGCTTCTTCTGTGGAATGGGCGTAAATATGCCATGAGAAGGGCATTGATTTAGCGCCTGTTCAGATCCGCATATAGTAAGGTCGTATATACGATTTACGCCATGTAGAGACACTGCGCGGCCACCATTTGCCACAATGGCATAAGCCTGAGCCATCTCATAGAGCAATGCCTCGTTGCCGCCCAGTACCATACTTGGATTAGCTTCAAGACGCGTAGTAATACCCAGTTTGCGGGCCATGCGAATTACAAGATCAAAACCCGTCTTATCGGCGAGATGTAGCGCGATCGGATTTTCGGAGAGCGCAAGACCCTGGCTCATCGAAAGGGTTGCACTACCCTGATGGCAACCAGCCTCCAGCTGAAAAATTCGCGCGCAGGAGATCTGATCTTCAGGACTCATGCCATCCTCAAGTGCAGCCAAGTATGTAAACAGCTTGAATGTTGAACCAGGCTGTCTCTGGGCTCTGACACGGTCATAACTGGTTTCGCCTCGATCCGAGTTGTAACCATATTTTTTGCCACCAACGTAAGAGATAATTTCTCCTGTGCGGAAATCTAGCGAGATCAAAGCCGCTTGATTCACACCGATTGGTTCAGCATCAGATTCGAGAAACCGCTTTACAGAAGCTTCTGCAACCGCTTGGTGCGCAGGCTTGACAGTTGCAACTGCATAGTAGTTTCCACCATCACGCTGCTGCGACAGATTCAGAGAGTAGCGAGGGCCCGAAAGCTCCTCTAGCGCATAATTACTAAAGAATGGATAGCTCTTATAGCTTGATTGCTGGCAGATTGATAAGTCAACCTTCAAGGGGTGTCTAACAGCGTCACGATATTGATCTCCGCTGATGAAATTTTCGGCAAGCATGCGACCAAGTACAAGGTTGCGGCGAAGCACTGGGGTCCATGTTGTTTCATCCGGGTATGGTGCAATACTTTTACCCCGCTTTTGTTGCCTCTCCTCCCTCTCAACCCTTACTTCGTCCGGTCTTGGTGCGAAACAAACATTATATCCATTGGGACTTGGCAGCAGCCCTACTAGATAAGCAGATTCGGGCAGATTCAGTTGCCGGGCAGACTTGCGAAAGTATAGCTTTGCCCCTTGCTCGAATCCCTCTGCGCCCATGCCAAGGAAGGCGCGATCTAGATACATTTTTAAGATCTCATTCTTGTTGAAGTGCGTTTCCAGTTGCCAGGCAACTGGCAACTCCCGAATCTTGCGATAAAGAAGTCCTCGCTTGACTGGCTGATCGTTTGCGTCGATTTCAGGTGTCCGTATCCATGGCCAGGGCGAATTGGGGTTCCCTTTCTTAACCCAGGGGTAATAAATTCGCGCAACTTGCTGGGTAATACCGCTTCCGCCGCCGCTGCTTTTTACTAGTGAGCGCAGCGTGCCGCCAATATCCAGGCCACTGTTCCAGCCGAATCGCGCATCTTCAGAAGCAAGCAGCGCTTGACGTAGGTGCAGCGGGTAATCCTCTAGATGAGGAAGTGCAGTTGCTGCACCTTCATTCTCGTCCACGCGCTGCCCCTGCTGGGTTGCGATCTTCACCGGCCCACCAATGAAGTTAACCCTTGACCCTCCACCAACGGTGCTAAAGAGCATCAGCCCGCTGACTACCACCGCTGACCCCACCAAGGAGGACAGGCCAAAGCCGTGAACCACCTGCTCCCAGGCGCTGCGTGGCTGGTGGTACTCCAGCCTTGGTGAACCGCGCAGTGGTGAGCCCAGCTGCACCACATCGCCATCACGAAGAGCAATACGCCGGATGCGTCGATCGCGCCAGAAAACGCCATTGGCGGATTCAAAGTCCTCCAGCACCCAGTCGCGGTCCTGTGGGCGGTCCTTCTCCACGAAGGCATGAACCCTGCTCACGCCTTGGACATCTGTCCTGAGCTCACAGCAAGTATCACGGCCGATGCGCAACCTGCATTCGCCCAGTTCAATCCGAGAGGCGAGCTGCTCTCCATGCCAGATCTCCAGCCAGGCGTGGCGCTCTCTAGCTTTTAACCAGACACTATTGCACCAGCGGCGACGCTCAAGCCAGCTAGCGGTTCTCAGGCTCTGCAAATCATCAACTAGCTTGCGCCCCAACTGGGCGACAGACGGCTGGGTTGGACGCTCAGTGGTTGTCTCAGATACGCCATTGACAGGCTGATCCATGCCCACGCTGTGTTCAGCGCTCGTTGAATCGGCGTTGGCACCAGTCTCAGGAATTGGGGCATAGCCATGCTTGTCATAGAGTAACCCTCCAAGGATGCAGTTCCGGCGTTGACCACTCGGCGTGATCCCTGGACTCCGTTCCGTCTGTGGGTAGCCCTCACCATCGGCCTGTTTGCAGCGAGGTCACTCTCCCTGTCCACAGCATTCCTCTGGCCTGGCGCCATACCGGGCTGGATCCTTCTCTCTATGGTTCTGTTCGCCCTTGCTCTGGCCGCCAAAGCCCTGCTCTTCCCTGGGCGCGTAGTTGCGTGGCGTAACGGTGAGCCAGGCTTCTGGGCAGAGCTCACTGAGGACTGGCGGCAGTGGTGGCAGCGCAGGAGCCGGCAATGAAACACAGCAATGGAGCCCAGCTGTTTCTACGAAATGATCCGGCGAAAACGGCGCCTCTGAGCACCAAAAAACCGCTCACCATTGGCAAGGCTTCCACCAACCTGCTCTGCATGCCCCAAACAGATGGCGTGGCAGATCACCATGCTGTCGTGCGCTGGTCGGTCAGCCATGGCTGGCTGATTTGCGATTGGGGGAGCCAGGAAGGCACCTTCCTCGAAGGCCAGCGCATCCGCAACTGCCGCCCTATCAGCGATGGCGACGAGATCCAGTTGGGTAAGGTCGGACCGGTGCTGGTCTTCCGCCTTGCGCCTGTCAGCCCACAGCCCACCCCAGAACCTGCTGTCAAAAGCTCAGTAGGCGGGAATCTGCAGTTTGCCGGTCAGCTGATTCCGATGAACCAAATCAAATTCGTCCAGCTACTTAGCAGGCCTCGCTATCCAGCCAGTTTCAGCTGGTGGGCTCTGCTGTCCCTGGGAGCCCTGGTGCTTCTGCCATGGCCCCCCGCCTTCTGGACGTTGGAGCTGGTGGCCCTGGCCGGCTGGATTGTGCTCGGCTCACGGAAAGAGCATGTGCTGTTGGTGACCCTGCTCGATGGCATGGCTTACCGTCATAGCTTCGCTAACAAAATCACCGCACTCGGTCATCGCAACGGTATCCGTAAGGCGATTGGCCAGCCCTCTTCAGCCTGAGCTTGCCCACGATGGAATCCATGCTGCCCAATGGGGCGACAATTGAGTGCTCCAACCTCTCCTCACCGATTGAAGTCCAGCGGCTACTGGGAGCCGGGGGGCAGGGAGAGGTCTATGAGGTGACCTTCGCAGGGGAGGCATTGGCTGCCAAGTGGTATTTCCCCAAGATCGCCAGTAAAGATATCGGGCTTGCGGAGAGGCTGCGCGACAGTATTCGCTTCTCCAGTCCTAGCCCCGCATTTCTATGGCCCATAAGTTTACTTGAGCCCTCAATTAGTAGCTGCACCAACCTTAATATTCCATCGGGGTGTTTCGGCTACCTCATGGCGATCAGGCCGCCAGGCTATGTAGGGGCTATCGAGCATTCCGCCGCACGCATTTCGGTCACACTCCAAAGCGTCGTTAGAGCTTGCTTTTATCTAGCTGAGGCTTTCGATGCGCTGCACAGCAAGGGCCTCTGCTACAAAGATATTTCTTTAGGCAACCTCTTTCTAAAGCCAGGGACTGGAGAGATTTTGATCTGCGATAATGATAACGTCGAGGAGAATGGTAAAAACCGAGGCTTAGCACTGGGGACCGCAGGTTTTATGGCTCCAGAGGTGTTGATGGGTAAGGCCAAGCCGTCTGCAGACAGCGACCTGTTCTCCATGGCAGTGCTGATGTTCCATCTGCTCACTCGCAGTGATCCGTTCAAGGGAAAAATGGAGATGGGGATTCGCTGTCTTGATGAGCCTGCCAAGCGCAGGCTCTATGGCGAAGATCCAGTCTTCATCTTTGATCCAATAGATGAGCGCAACCGACCCGATGCTGATGAGCACAGAGCTGCTGTGCTCACTTGGCCCATCTACCCCGAACGTTTGCAGCGGCTATTTCAGAGGACATTTGGACCAGGCATGGACAACCCATCCGCGCGGGTTCGCACCGGTCAGTGGTGTGAAGCCCTGGCGGCCTGTCTTGACAGTCGCCTCATCTGTCCCCACTGCGGGCAGGAAGTGTTCGCAGACCCTGGAACGATCACCCAGTGCTGGGCATGTGGGGCCTCGATAGAGCCACCTGCTCGGCTAACGACCGGGCATTACGCCTTGCTTGCCCAGTCTGACAACGAACTTCATCCCCATCACCTCAATCCACTAGCAACAGAGCGCATCGATGCACCAATCGGGAGGATTGAATCCCATCCAAGCAATCCAAATCTCCTTGGACTACAAAACCTATCTCCCCATACTTGGACAGCGCAGTTCACCAACGGCCAGTCGGCGGAGATCTCCACTGGGCAGCGCTGCAATCTGGCTCAAGTGAGCGAGATCAAGACTCATCTTGGCAACGTCGCTCTTGAGCGATGAAGACAACTCCTTTAATACTCAACTTCCGCAACCTCCCCTAAGGCATGGCTTTCCCTGACGTCAAACTGGCTCGTCGCCCGTTGCACTTCATCTACCTGTGTGATTGCTCAGGATCGATGCGTGGCAGCAAGATGCAGTCGCTCAATCAAGCGATCCGTCAGTCGCTGCCAGCGATGGCAGACGTAGCTCGCGACAATCCGGAAGCTCAGATGCTTGTACGTGCTGTCGCATTTTCTGACCACGCTCAATGGCACATCGCGCAGCCCACGCCGGTAGAAGAGATTGAACATAGCTGGCGAGATCTAGAAGCTCGTGGATTAACAGCCATGGGCGAAGCGATGTCCTTGGTAGCCCAAGCTCTGCGCACCCCTCCGATGGAGCAAAGGGCGCTACCTCCGGTGCTGGTATTGATCTCAGACGGTGCTCCCACTGATGACTACTACGGAGGGTTGCAGACGCTTTTGCATGAGCCCTGGGCTCGTAAGGCTGTTCGGCTGTCTATCGCTATCGGACATGACGCGAATCTGGAGGATCTGCAAAAGTTCATTGGGCCTGAACCCAGCACTGCCAATGCTGGAGAGCGCTCTGCGATGAGGCCACTCCAGGCCAACGATGCTCGAACACTAGCTAGGTATATCAAGTGGGCCTCGACCGCTGTTGTAAGTGCGGCCTCGCGGCCGGTGTCAGAGATTGGGGGCGATCGAGCACCATCAAGCGCCACCAACGTCCCTATGCCCGATCTACCTCCCACGCTGATGGATCCGACCGATATGAGCCAAACGGTTTGGTGATCAAGTGGTGAGCAGCTGGTTTGTTCCCGAAGTAAATACCCGCACAGGTGCATCCCATGCACGGCGAGGTGTGGTGTGCCAAGACGCCAGTGGGTGGTGCAGCCTTAAGGACAGGAGCGGGCACCCCGTCCAACTAATGGTCGTGGCTGACGGACACGGAGGGAAGCGTTACATCCACAGTGATGTAGGCAGCCGGCTTGCCTGCGAACTTTCCCTGAACCTGGTTGCAGAACAACTGGGCCAGAGCAGCAGCGTGGGGCGTGATGCTGTCCAGAGATGGCAGGAATGGCTTGAGGGGTCATTCGCCCAGACCCTGCATCGGCGCTGGCTGGCGGCTGTCGAAGCACATTGGAACCAAGAGCGCATCAAGACGGAAGCCAGTGAAGACCCCTACTCGCCGCTCTCATACGGCACCACCATCGCTCTGGTGATAATGACCCCAGATTGGTGGGGTCACACCGGACTGGGCGACTGGGATCTGGTTCGAATCGGTTCGGATGGTGAAGTTGAGCTGGCGAGTGAGGAACAGGAGGAAGATCAGACAGGGGGAGAGACCACCTACAGCCTCTGCCTAAGCAACGCTCCACGCCATTTCGTTGCTCGCACCGCCGTTCACCCGATCACGGAGCAGGAGACTCCCTTCTCCCTGCTGCTAAGCACCGATGGAGTGCGCAAGTCCTGCAGTACCGATGCCGACTTCTTTGCGATTGTACGTTATCTTTGTGAGGCAGAGCAGCCCCGACAGGGTGACGCAGCGGTCCAGCTGAGTTCAGATCTGGATCGGATTAGCAGCCAGGGCAGCGGTGATGATGTGAGCGTGGCGATTGGCCGCTGGAGAGTGGTCAGCGAGAAGCCGCACTTGTCAAGAGGAGCTCGTCATCCCAAGCAAGGGCTTCAGCCCAGTCAGTTGGTGATAGTCCAGCCCTGCCAGGAGAAGCCTTTAGCAAGCACCAGCGCTGCCAAAGCAGAGGCGATCGTTAACACTGATCTCAGCCCCACTCTGATCCAGGGAGGAGGCTCTAAGAACAATCAGATTTCAGAAAACTGCTTGCAAAGACATATTCCCTGGCCCATCGTGGCCCTTGTTGTGATTGTCGTTGCAGCGATAGGGGCAACAGCTGGCATAGCCTGGAAAGGGCTTGGGCCATTCACCCGCGCAAATAAAAGCAACTTAGCGCAAAAGAATTCTCAACTGGTTGCAGCGCTGCAGAACCAGTCGAGCAAGCTGTGCAACAGTATGAAAAATGCGGGTTCTCCCGCGTTTCCGCCGAGCCCCCGAATAAACGATGAACTAATTAATTCCATCGCTGGACAACTAAGTCCGTACAAACGTATTTTTAAAGATACACTTAGAGATACAAGAATCCGCAACATATACCTGGCCATGCCTTCCAAGGATCCTCTTGGCGCATTGATCGCTTCGAGCAATCCTGAACTAGAGCAGCCCCAACTCGTTGAGTTCTGCCCTGAACTCCGAGAAGCCTTGAGTCGTGAGTGGCAGCGAGCGCGTATTGATTTGCCAGCAGCTCCTAATGGCGAAAACCTCAGGAAAGAATCATATCGACCCTCTGCGGGCAACGGGGTTGGTGCTCAAGACACCACACCTCACGGCACCACACCAAGTAGATGAGTCTTTTGATCAGGTGAAGCATGCACCATCAATCAAGGATTCAGTTATGAAGTCTAACGGATGACTGAATTAACTCTTTATCAGATCGGCCTCCAATTTAAATATTCCGTACAAGCTGGCAATCTGTTAGCCGAACAATATGGCGCGATCCTGCTTGATCTATGCAGTGATCGCGAGGATCTCAAGCCTGCTCTTCTCGATCTCGGCAAAAGGAAGTCCTTTAGGGAATTGCCACTTGCTGGAACTCCAGCCCAGATGATTCTCGCCCGAGACAACCTAGCCAGTGAACTAGCAGCACTTTATCGCCCCGAGATTGTCATAGATCTGATGGATCTTATTGAGGGAGCACTTGGATTTGTTGACCTTCCCTCTGATCAAATAAATCCAGAAGGTGAGCCCGAAGAGTTCGATCAAGAAGAGATCACAAACACTGCCGATGAGGAAAAAATCTCGCATGAACCTCGCTCTGAGGAGATAGACGATTACAATTTACAGCTAGAGTCAACTAGGACGGTGGTCCGCAGGCGCCTGAGCCGTGTGGAAGATGAGATTCTGCAGAGTTATCCAGAACGAGAAGAGAGTTCAAAGTCCAGCAAGCTGTCTTCAATAGGCCAGATAGGTCGTACTCTGATCTATCAGATTCCACCGTTTTCTCTGTTTCTTATGATCAAGCTAATCTCAGGAGCACAAGCTAATCTCGACAATCCAATAGTGACCCTCAATCCATCAAGCCTGGTTCTTGAATATGTTTATACATGGCCCTGGGCACTAATGTCTTTTGCTTCAATCACCTTGTGCGCGGCAGCATTCCAAGCAGGACGAACAGAAAAGGCGGCATACAGAGTGGAAGTACCTCTGCTTGCATATTATACCTTGACAATGGCCATCGTTGATCAATCTAATGCGCCGCCAGATTTTGCAATAGTCATGGTCTCCTTTTATGCCCTGAGCTCTCTTTCAACAAGAGTCCTTATGGGAATAATCTCGTGCCTAAAGGCGTGATGGGATACTTCTCAGCGGCTCGGAGAGTGTCAAAAGAATGAGCAGTGTCAGAATGGTGCAATAAGCCAGAATTATTCAGGGAAGCAGCAGGTATGAACGGCATGAACACTTATCAGATTGGCGCTGAGCTTCGCGCTCATATCCTGCGCCATCAGCGGCAAGGCCCCGTGGATGCAAAGCGCTTGCAAGCTCTAGTGGCTGATTTCTGTGGAGGTGATCAGCACGAACTGATAGCTCCCCTTCGTCATCTGCTGAGCTCGAGTACCTTCGCCAACGCAGCCGGTACGGATCCTCCACTAGGAGATCAGCAGAACCTGCAGATTCTCAGCCATGAACTGGCACAGGTCTTCTCTCCCTTGCTTTGTGACCGCCTCCAGCCAGTACTGCAAGGATTGATGGGAGTGGCGGAGACGCATCCCATTTCGACGAGAAGTGCCGCACCGCCAAGCGCTGTTTTAGCATCGACGACAAGCGAGCTGGCCACTAGGGCGGTGACAAGCCCATCAGTCGGGGGCGGTGGAAAAACGAGCACAAATGCGGTGCTGGCGTTCCTAAGCGGGGTGCTGCTTATGACACTTGCAGGAGTTGTGCTTCTGGTCTGGCAGCGGCAAAGCACCTTGGCGCCAGCAGCTCCAGACACCAGTACCTCTGCTCCAGCGGGAGCACCAGAGATCAATTCTGATCCGATCAACTCCAGGGCACTTCCAGTGCAACCGGAGCCGCGTTCTGAGTCATCTGACCAACCTATTACGGTGTCGGTTGCTGACCGTACTTTACGCAGCATTCAGGATCTTTACAACTCGCTGTCAGCGAAGGACTTCGAGAAGTCAAGGCTTCTCTATGGCAGTGGAGCTGCCGACCAATTCACACCCGGCTTCTTTAATCAGTTCGAGAGGGTGACTACCCAGGATCTGCGGATTACCAGCCAGACGGGCTCCACTGTGAATCTAGAAGGGGCAGTCACCTTCGTCTGGCCGGATGGCTCCTTGCAATCCGAAACGCGCTCCTTCAGCGTCGACACGAGCACCGAACCGGCATTGATCACTGCCAGCGAATTCGGTCGCGTGATCACTCCACGTAGATGAGGCGATAAGACGGACTGCACCGATATTCGAATTACCCATTCAAGGGCAGAGAAAATTATATCTGAAGAAGTTATTCCAACAAATAACTAGAAGGCTGCAAACTGGATGCCCACCGTCCGAAAGTCTGATATATTCCTCTTGGCAATTTAGGATCACCCATTGGCCATGTCCAATGAACTTTTTAATGCAGGCCTAGCATTTAGGCAAGCGATTCAATCACGCCAGATCCCCCCGCATCAATTTGGGGCCTTACTCCAAGATATCTGCACTGATCAGCCAGGACTCAAGCCAGCACTGCTTGACCTATCCGCAAGACAGGTCTTTAGAGAGATCATGCTGCAGGAACCACCCACACAGAAGATACTTGCTAAAGATCGGCTGCTATCTGAACTAAGGCCCCTTTATCGCGATGAAATCGTTGCTCAGCTGACAGCATTTATTGACGGAGCTCTTGATTTGAAGACTATTGATCATATAGCTTCTGGTTCACAGGCTACAAACGAAAGATCACCGCACAAGCCGAGGCAGCAAGCAATCGCCGGCCTTGCGCCTGGGAGTTTTTACGCAGACAATCCAAGTCGATTGCTGCTGCTTTCTGTATTATCATTTGGAGTCTATACTTTTCTATGGTCTTACCGCCACTGGCGGCATTACAAGCGGGTGGCTGCCATGTCGCAGTCCCTCACTGCTTTGCGCAAGAATGACGGAAGCATTCTCCCATTCTGGAGTGCATTGTTTGGAGGTTTTTATATCATAGGTGCCGCCAGAAGGATCCGGCTGAGACTCAACGAGCTCGGCTTGAATTCGGATGAGCCAAGGCCCTGGCTTGTCTTCATTCTTTACTCGCTGATTCCTTCATTGATTAATCTTCTTCAGGCTTCTGAGTCGGTTTTGACAAATATAGTTCTGTTAGCAGTCTCCATTGCGATCGTCATTGTTGCTTATATCCAGCCTGCTCGCTTGCAGAAGCTAGCCAATCAAGCTCTTGAGAAGGAAAGCGGAGAGCGGCCGCAATTCCGTTCTCTTAACGCCTGGGACTGGCTGTTTGTCATATCTGGAGGAATCTTCTTGTTTTTCTACATTATTGGAATGCTGGTACCGCCTTCATGGCTGGGGAGCTAGTTTTAGGTTGAGGTTCCAGAGTTTAGCCACGATGATAAAGATTTTGGATTTGGTTATTCAGCGCTCTTTGATTTGTACCACGCTGGCATGCAGTGCCGCTAGCAAGTAATGAATGCAACTTGCCTGTAGGCTCAATGGTTCAACCAAGTCTTAGGAATGAGCATGCAGGCACGCTTGGCGTTGGGGATAAATTTCTCGGCAAGTCACTCGAACCAGGTGTATCAGCTCGTGACTAATAATAAATTTAATCCAAGGGATCTTAGTGTCACCTCAGCTCTTTAGCATGCCGCATTCACTGCGCATTCCACTGTTGCATCTTATATGAAAATCAGGATTTTATTACGGCCGACATATTTAAAGTGGCTTGAGATATCAGCGCCAGGAAGGCATTGCAGATGCCTCGACCACTAGTCAATACGATTATTCCGGCTACGTCTAGTGCACTAGCCTTAGAGTGGGGTATTATACTTAAAAATAGTGTCACTATGGAATGAACTGGATCGATCAGGAAACTCTTGTTTACTTGTTGCCTCCTCTAGTCAGATGACATCAAGCAGCACACCCGAACCAGTCCGCATCAGCGACCAGCAGCTGGGCTTTAACCTGGCGGCCCTGATTGCTCAACAGGCATCATCCAACCTGCCCTTCAGCGTCATCTACAGTCATCTACAAGATTTGCTTGGCGATGACACCGCTCTGCTTGGACCGCTGCGGGATCTGCTGGGTCGCCCCGCCTTCCAGCAGCTTGTTGGGCTGAAGCGACACTCGGTGCAGGTGAGCGCCCGTGATGCCCTTCTTCAGGATCTGGCGCTCACATACAACAGCGCGATTGTGGGTCGAATGGCTGATGTGCTCGACGGATGCCTAGGCCATCCCTCCAGATCTGTGGCGCTGGTGTACCAGCAATCGGCTAACAGCAAACCGTCATCTTCGATATCGTCATTTCATCCCCCCAGATCTCAGCAGGGTTCCCCTCCCGCTGCCGCAAACAATCCGACCCTTGCCTTGGTGCCGCTGGCCTCGTTGTTGCTGCTCGCGCTGGGGGCCGGCTGGTGGTTGGGCAGCCATCAGAACTGCCGCCAGGTGATCATTGATCCGGGCATCCAGCGCCTGGCTCCCTAACGGCAGACGCAGCGGGGAAGCCCCAGGGATTCACGACAGCGCACGGCAACCCGGACACGTGACTATTCACTGCACTGATGGAGATGATGAGCACTGCAGTAACGGATTATGATTTGAGCAAGGTTGTAAAAATGCAAGCAGCCAAAACAATCGCAAGATACATCAGCCAAGATGGCATGTAAAGTTGTACAATGAAAAAACCGCCAGCGCATAATGTTGCCCAAACTATAATATCAGCCACTACCATCCTTTTGCTCTCAGGAATTTGCAGCTTGATGGGCGCCGACTGGCCTGAATGACCTAGAACGGAAGGTGCTTGCAAGTCTGCATTGGCTTCCTTGTAACGACTGAGCGCCTTAAATACATGTCCTCTTTGATATAGAGCGGAGGAGTTGTTTGGCGTCAATCGGAGCGCTTCCGTTAAATCGTTTAGTGCCTCTTGATAGTTGCTTTGCGCTGAATATGACGCAGCTCTAAGCATGTAGTCGGCAGCCTGGACAGCCTGTCGGTAACTCATGGCTTTAGTTACTAGCTCAATCGCGTGCATATGATCCCCACATGAAGCCTCATTCTTCGCCTGCCTTAAGCAGTCGCTTGCAATCCATTCCCGGGCCTCTACATGGCCACGATCAGCTGCTGTCTTGATCTTATTGCGAGCCACATCTGGCTCTAGCATCGCTTCGTGAATAGTGCCAAGACGGTATAGCATCTGTATATCATCGGGATCAAAATGTAACAAGCTGGTCAAGTCTTGAGCCTCTGCAGTCAAGTCTCCGGACTTGGCATGAAGGCTGGCCCTCTGCCGGTAAAGCTTCGCATTAGCACTGTCAAGCTGAATCGCCTCTGAATATTTAAAAATTGCTGTCTTGAGATCACCGAAGCGGGCAGCCTCCTCGGCTTGTTCGCAGTAAGACTGAACAATTTGCTGCGTGCTTACTGCTACAGCTGGTTGACTCTTTGGCGCAGGCGCAGTCTCTGCGCTAACAGGGTGCTGTTGTCCCCCGTTCGATAGGGACAGCACATCTGATGGAAGATCCAAGAGTCCATTCAGAAACTCAGCTGAACGCTCAAGAATTCCCTGGTTACACCAGGCGGCAATATCCTCAAGCAACGCATCCCGCCCAACCATCCGAGCGGCAGAACTCGGATGGTTCCGCAATGCCTCAAGACCTGGGCGCTCGGTCAGCTGCCGAAGAGCAGGCCATAGCGATCGATCATCACCGAGTAGGTCTTGCAAAATGGCTTGGCACAGCTGGGGTGTCGGGCTCTTGATATTGGCCAATGCCCTGGCAAGGCTCATTCCCAGGTCGTGATCTCCCCTTGGCGCCGCTTGCGAGGTCATAGCTGTAGGGGCTGCGCCAGACTGCTCATACATCCTCAATTATAGATAGCCGCTGCTATCAAAGCCCACCTCTGTTGGACCAGCCACAGGAGCAAGTTACTGAGCGATACGAACAAAGCTTTTTCTAGGACTTTAGCCGTAGCCAAGGCAAAATTATTGAGGTCGGCCTTGAAAATTTCTTGAAGACCTATATAATATACATTATATTGTTTTTGCCAGCTTAAGCTGGGCTGTAAGGAATCGATCAAATCTACTGATTGAGCGATACCTGCGCTGGCATGAAAGTCGTTACCAAGACGTCTGCCTCTGCAAGGTTCCATTCCGGAGCTAGCGCTGATCAGAATCAGGCTTGATGAAGCCCATCCATTAGTATTGCTCTACTTCACCCTCAGGACGGTGACAGTAGGTAGCCCATCCGATCCCGCCCGCCTCAGAGACCACAAGCTGGGGCAGCAGCTTGCCGGGCTGATCGCTCAGCAATCGGTCTCCAGCCTGCCCTACGGCACCATCTTCAGTCAGATCCAGGATCTTGTCGGCGAGGATACCGCTCTCTTGGGTCCGCTGCGAGATTTACTGGGGCGTCCTACCTTCCCGCAACTGTTTGTCCAGAAGCAGCACTCGGTGCAGGTGGGGGGTCGCGATGCCCTCTTGGAGGATCTGGGGCTCACCTACAACAGCTCGATGGTGGGTCGACTGGCTGATGTGATCGACGGATGCCTAGGGCGGCCAGTCAGCATGGCGTCATCGGCTGCCCAGCCATCTACCTACGCTTCAGCGCAACCCTTCACGTCATACGCGCCTTCATCGCCTCACCCCGCCACACACCCTTACGCTGCCGCCGGACCCATCAACTACGGACCAGCGGGGTCGGGGCAGCCCCAAATCATCCAGACAGCGTCGAGCAACCCTCAGACTTCAATCTTGATCGCGCTGGTAGCCATGTTGGGCGGCGCCGTCATCGTTGGTCTTGCCTGGCTCTTCTTAGGCAACCGTCTTCATCAGAGCACAGCCTCCGTGCCATCACCGAAGGCGCCCCTCAGTACACCTCAGCCTGCAGAGCCGGCTGCGGATCCTCCTGCTCAGGCACCATCGAAGCTACCGACAGCTCCCAACGACTCAGGACAGGGAGCATGGGGCAGTGCTTCCGACTATAAGTTCGGACAACTTCCCGGTGGTGATTACCCGCAAAGCTGCGCTTTTTCCCGAACCGACCCTAGTGGGCGCGTTAATACAGACAAATCACAAGTGGAGTTTTGGGCTTGCCGCGATGTGGGAGGCGATGCCGAGAATGGATATAAAGTAGCCTGGGCCGATGGTAAGGAGACTACTTACACCTACAGTCCAGGAGGACAAGGTGCTGTAGTAGGCACCAACGGCAGTAGTCACCCAATCACCTGGCGGAATGACACCCATAAAGGTGACTCAATCATCGTGATCAATCATCAGGATGGAGCTGTCTCCTGGATCCCTGGGAACGTCCGTTGAGCAGTCCCATCGAAAGCGGGCACCAGTCCAATCGGGCCGTAGATCCAGCATTGCAACCGGAGCCACCAGAAGATCAAGGGGCGCCAGATCATCCTGTCAAGGACTCAGAGCCAATCGGACAGTACTTTGCCGGAACATTTCTTGGTCTTGTTCTACTCATGCTGGGCGGCCTCGGCTACCTGCTAGCAATCACGGTGCTGCAACAACCCAAACTGATTGATCCGCGCTGGGGACTCGATCCGTCTGGTGTTGCATCCAATGGGAACTCTCCTTCCCAATCTGGTCTGCAGCTGAACTCTGAACACATCAAAAGCACAACGCCGCGGATCAACGGCGACCAGGCAGATCAGCGTGTTGCACTGGAATGCCTGATCGGTAGCCAACCAGAATTGCAGGCGCCGGCGAATCCCTCCAACTACGGCACGCGCCAGGCCACTGACTGGAAAGGGCGGCCCGTAGCCAACAAACCAGCTCTGATCGTGCTGCACGAGACTGTGGTCGATGAGAGCACCGCAGTGAATCTGTTTCAAAGTACCCGCACCAGCGATGCCCAGCAGTCCAGTTATCACATGCTGATCGGCCGCGATGGCCGGCGCCTGCGTCTTGTGGCCGACAGTGAGAGGGCCTACGGCGCCGGCGACTCTGACTTCAAGGGAATGGCTGTGCAGCTCAAACCTGGATTCCAGCCATCCTTGAACAACGTTGCTTTGCACGTGAGCCTTGTCTCGCCTCCCGACGGAGCGGATGGCGAGCGTGGCGAGCATTCCGGTTACACCAATGCGCAGTACCGCAGCCTGGCGTCACAGATTGCCCAATGGAAGTTGCTGTACGGCATCGGCTCAGGCATGGTGGTAACCCACCAGGAGGTTGACCGCAGCGGCAGCCGCCGTGATCCACGCAGCTTCAACTGGGCTCATCTTGACCAGAATCTCCGCAGTCAGTGGCTGGCATGCGGCGGATCGTCACTCACCGCTGATTTGCGGCGCACCGGCGTTCGAACCCAGGGGCGTTGAATGACCCACTGAGGTGCAAGGTTGGGATGGGAATCGGTCGGGAGATCGGCAATCAGCTGCACCAATGGGTGAACAGCGGTGAGCTGAACAACCTGCCGCGCCAAGCGCTTGTCAATCGGTTGATCGATGCCGCCGGTGCATCGCGGCGACTTCACGGGCCGCTGCAGGATCTGGGCCGACAACCATTGTTTTTGCAACTGCTCGGAGAGCAGCAACAAGCGAAGGCACGCGCGACCATGCAGGCCCTCACGGCAGAGCTGGGTGAGATCTATAGCCAGGACATCCTCACTGAGCTGGTGCAGCTGCTGGAGGCAGCCATTGGCGTCCCCGGGGTTTCACAGGCCACAGCACGTCCCGGGTCGCCTTCGGCAGCAGATTCAGGTTGGATCGCACACCATTGGTTTGTTAAGCATTGGCGCCTGGCCAGAACGCTGCGTCCGATAACGCCTGGTCTGGCTCTCGGAGCAAGCTCGGCGCTGGTACTCGCCTGGTTCGGGGCTGAACTGGACCGTCTGGTGTTCGTGCCACTGAATTGGAGCGCGTGTGTCGTATTGCTGCTGTTTCTAGCCGCTGCTCATTTGCTCACAAGCAAGTTAATCAAGCCGTGGCGCACTGCAGGCCTGTTGGACCGTGCCAGCGCTGTAGCTCCGCGCCAGGCATGGAGATGGGTGACTGCACCTTGGCTACATGCATCGGATAAGGAGGTGTTGCTGAATGCTGTTGTTCTTGCGGTCGTGCTCTTCAACACGGCCCTACCTCTGAGGGAGGTGGTGCTGCGCTACGCACTAACAAGCCTGGCTTGCCTGGCGCTTGCGGTACAGGCCAGCCGTTGGTGTCACATCAGGCGGATATGGGGTGGTGCAAGTGGTGTTGTGGCATCGCTGTTGAGCCTGGATTCCACCCTCAGCCTGCTGCGTTGGCAAGAGCAAACCTTCGACTTCGAGGTGGGCCCTCTGCGGATCCCGGTCTGGGTTTTGCTCTGGAGCTGGGTAACGATTCAGATGGTCTGGTCGTTGCCAAGGCGCCATACCGGAGACCGAACGAGTGCGTGGCAGCGGGTTGTCAGCAGTTGCTGGTTCTGGGGGCTGGCACTTGGTGCAATCTGGGGTGTTGCGCTCTGGCTGCTGGGCCTTTCGCACTGAAAGGGATCTAAAGCAGTTTTAGCTTCTGTCCAAAGGGAAGAGCACAGTCCGGCCCATCGTCCAAGCTGGGCGGGAGACCGGAACAGAAGCCGTGAGCCAACAACTGCCCATGGACTATCGACAAATTGGCCAGGCATTGGCCAGCCACATCAACCAGTCCAGCGGTGTGCCCACAGGAGCGGCACTTCAGGGAATGATCGCCGATCTAGCAGCAGACCATCCTGAGCTGCAGCTTCCCATGCGTGATCTGGTCTCGCGGCCAGCTTTTCAGTTGCTCATTGCCAAAGCCAATTCCGGTGGCGGAATGCTCCAGCGTGATGCATTGATTAATGAGGTTAGGCCACTGTTTTCTGCCCCGGTTTTAGAGGCATTGTCTGAGCTGCTTAATGGCTTTCTCAATCTCCCCTCGTCAACAAACCAGCATCAGGCTGCAGCAGAACGTGAAGAGTGGAACAGGCAAAGGCCGCCCAGCGACTCTCCACAAGGGATGGCGAGTGAACCGGCTGAAGATAATCCACTAGTTGCTGGATCGAGGGGACACCTGGTGACCTTGGCGCTGGGCTGGTCTCTGGTGGCAGCCGGTATTGGACTGGCGTTAAGCAGCCCGATCTTTTGTGGGTACGTCGGCCTCTGCCCGGTTTCTAAGGATTCAAAGATGCATAATTGATGGCCATCTGCGCAAATGCCAGCAAGCTATCTCTCATATTGTGACTTCACTGTAGAGGAGATCTTGACTGCCCAGCGACTGGCAACCTCTGGGTAAAGAGCAGTCAGACTGCCAATTTCAAACAGCACCCCAGAGAGAATCAGCTGTGGCATCAGCAGCAGCGGAGACAAGCTACCCGCTTGTCGTTGGTCCCTCACCAGGGTGGAGAGAAAAAGTGACATCGCCCCGCTGGCCACGATCGTGAGCAAAGATGCCATCCAGTAGCCAAATGCCGCTAACCCGATGCCACCAAGAGCTCAGTGAGAGCTTTTATTGTCCGTCAAGGTAGTCGTATACTGACTTTCTGCAGAAGTAAACAATTGGAATAGCGGCCAGCAGGAGCTCTATAAGCATTGACCAGGGGTTAAATGGGTCTTCTGGCACTGCGAGCGTATCCAGATAGGCTAAGGCGACGGCTGCCAAGATAGTTACTACTAGCCCACGAATTCTGTTAATTCTTCTTCGCAACAGATCCACGAGTATTGCTGCCTGAGCCGCACAAACAAAGCCACCTATAAGTAGATACATAATTTGGGCATCAGACTGGAAAATTTCCAGCTCAATCAAGCTTGGCCACTTGACTAGGCTGTCGATTCTTTCGTAAACAGCAACGAAAAGCGCGAAGACGATGCCAAATCCATTTAGCATTAACCCAAGCCAGCACATAGTGCCAAATCCTTTTGGTTTTGCCATACGGCCCAATACAAGACAACCGCTATTGTGGGTCACTCTTGGCCATTTTTCAACATCCCACCCCACCCCACAAAAAACCACTCCCATCACCACCACGCCCTCCCAGCACTTCCCAAAGAGATTATTCGCACGCACCCGCTGAGGTCGTCATCGCCACCTAAGCGGCAGCTAAAAGTGAGAAGCAATCTTGATAGACTAATTATAGATTTGAGGGGTTGCCTCCACATTGTGTAATAGCAACGGCAAGGCTGGCATTCGCTTCTGGGCTCATTTCTTGCCCAATCTCAAGCTTTGTATAGTCTTCAATTGGAATTGTGTATGAAACCCTATCAAATGTACACTCGCAATATTTTCTTGCAGTCTCCGTGTCTCTCTCCTTTTCTGCTGCTGGCTGGCAGCCCGCCATAAATTTT
>NZ_JAGQCP010000034.1:0-26838 GCF_024346255.1 Cyanobium sp. BA5m-10
GATCAGGTGGGCTGCCCCACCAGCACCCTCACCCTGGCGGCGGCCTGTTGGCGGGCGATCGGGGTGGGCGCAGATCCCGCCGCAGATCCCAGCGGCCCCCGCATCCTGCACTGGAGCGATGCCGGCGCCGCCAGCTGGTACGACTTCGCCGTGGCGATTGGCGAGCTGGGGGTGCAGGCCGGCCTGCTGGAGCGGGCCGCCAGGGTGAAACCGCTCACCACCGCCGACTACCCCACTCCGGCCCAACGCCCCAGCTACTCGCTGCTGGAGTGCAGCAGCAGCCGCGTAGCCCTTGGGCTGGAACCTCTGCACTGGCGGGCGGCCCTGGCGCAGGTGCTGGACCCCGCATGAGCGTTGGCGGCAGTGCTCTTTGGGAGTGTGGTGTTTGGGAGTGTCGGCAAATCTGTACGGTCTGTAAATTTTGGTCGCTTTCGGGTCAGCGCCTTTCCGGTCCAATCAGCCCGTCAAGCACCCGTGAAGCGAATCGAGCCCCTTAATCGCTTCACTCGATGAAGCGATTAGGCTGACCCGATGGAGCCTCGATGGATCTGGCAGCAGCCCGACTGGCCCAACTTCCGCTGGGATGGAGCCGCACTTCGGCCTGCACTGCTGCAGGCATCTGCGGCGCGTCAGGGGCTGGCTGAGCAACTGGATCGTCTGGATGCAGGCCTTGGCCGTGAGGCCCTGGCGGTGCTGATCAGCCGCGAGAGCCTCAGCACGGCAGCTATTGAGGGGGAACAGCTGGATCCTGCTGAGGTGCGCTCCTCGGTGGCACGGCGTTTTCAACTGCCTCCGGACACGCCGGGTTCCCCACAGCGGGAGGCCAGCGCCAAGGTGGAGGGTCTGGTGCAGCTCTTGCTGGCCTCGACGGCTGAGCTCGATGAGCCACTGACGCTTGCAACTCTGCATCGGTGGCACGCGGATCTGTTTGCTGCAGGGCCCGATGGGTTGCGTGCCATCGCCATTGGCGATCTGCGCGGATCCCTGCCGATGCAGGTGGTGTCGGGTGCGATCGGCCGGGAAACATTGCATTTCGAGGCGCCGCCACGGGAGGGTTTGGAGGGCCAGCTGACGCTGCTGCTGGATTGGTTCAATGGCCTATCCCTGGAGCTGGATGGCCTGATTCGGGCAGGGCTGGTCCATCTGTGGTTTGTCACTCTGCATCCTTATGACGATGGCAATGGCCGGCTGGCTCGGGCCCTCACGGATCGCGCCCTGGCCCAGATCTCCAGGCCGGAGGTTCAAGCGACGCCAACCGATCGGCTGATGGCCGGCGCCCTGGGGCTCTCAGCCCGGATCCAGCAGCAGCGCCGGGCTTATTACCGGGAGCTGGAGCACTGCCAGCGGGGCCCATCGGAGGTGACGCGCTGGCTGCAGTGGTTTCTTGAGCAGGTGGCGGCGGCGGCTCTCAGCAACCAGGCGGTGGTGGCCGCAGTGCAGGCCAAGGCGCTGTTTTGGTGGCGGCATCGCCATAGCGGTTTCAATGCGCGGCAGCAGAAGCTCCTCAATCGGCTGCTCGATGCTGAACCCGAAGGATTTGAAGGGGGGATGACCCTGCGCAAAGCCATCGGACTCACCAAGGCAAGCCGGGCCACGGCCTGGCGCGATCTCAGCGAACTGGTGGCACGTCAGGCTCTCACGCCGATTGGTGCAGGCCGTAGCCGGGCCTACCGCCTTGGCTTTCCGTTTGAGCTGGACCAGAAGGATCAACCCAGCCATTCCTGAGTGCGCCGAGGAATCATGGATGGGGTGGCAGCGGAGTGTCAGCAATCGGCTTGCCCCAATTGGCTGGAAACCTTTCAGGCTTCTACGGCAGTTGTACGAGCTAAACAGGGTCCCTAATGCAACGGGGATCACCCCAGCAGATGCACTGGTTCGCCGGCTTCGCTCAGCAGGCGCGCTGCTTCGCGGTCGAAGGTGGCCAGCTGCTGGCTGCCCAGCTGCCGTCCGCCGAAAGCGATCACGCCATCAGCGAAATCGCCGCCCCATGCGAGCAGCTTGAGCCCGGCTGTCACGGCCGGTCGATCGGCCACCACGCTGCTGCTGGCAAGCAGCGCTTCGATGGCGCTGACGCAGTCGTGGTTGGAGAAGCGGTAGACACGGCGCAGCACCCAAACCAGTTCGCACAACACAGGCAGGGGGATCGCCACCAGCTCCGCCTGTTCCAGCAGCGCACTGGCTGATTTGGCCTGCTCGGGATCGTCCTGCACCAGGGCGCGCACCAGCACGTTGGTGTCGGCCGTGATCTTCATGGGCTGGTGCTGGGTTGGGCGTTTGCGTCGCCGAGCCCGGCCCAGCCGGCGGCGGCGGCCTGATTCAGCTCCTCCAGGCTGGCGCAGTGGCTGCTGCGGCCTGCCAGCAGGCCGATGAAGCTGTTGATGCTGCCGGTGGCTTGCTCGGCGTGCAGCTCCAGCCGGCCGCCAGGCAGCACCTCCACATCAATGCGCTGGCCAGGCTGAATGCCCAGATGGGCTAGTAGATCCTTGCGCAGCGTCACCTGCCCTTTTCGGGTGACGGTGAGGGACCGCGATCGTTTGCGCCCTTGCGTTGGGGGCTCAACCATTGCAATGGGCATCTTCGATCTTGATTGTAAGGCGTTTTTCCCTTGCTGATTAGATTGGTTTCTGTGGCCCTCGATGGGCTGTGATTTGACCCTTGGTAAACAGCGTGATCAGGGCGAGGGGCAGGGCGGCAAAACCCCTGAACATGGGATAGCACAAGCGAACTATTAGGGAATCAGTGGAATCACGGAGAAGCCGGCTGGATCTGGTTGCCACGACCGGGATAGACTTTGGCTATTCGAGCTGAGTTGCGGTGAAAGTGAAGGTGCAGGCCTGGGGCAACAGCCTGGGGCTAAGGATCCCCAAGGCTTACGCCACCGAGCTGGGTGTGGGCTCTGGCAGTGAGATGGAGGTGAAGGTGGAGGCCGGTGCCTTGCTCGCCAGGCCCGCAGAGGCAATCCAGCTTGCGGCTCTTCTTGCTGAGATCACCGCTGAGAACCAACACAGCGAAACTGACTGGGGTGAGCCCACCGGTGCGGAGGTGTGGTGAGAGCACCGGAGCGCGGGGATCTGATCTGGCTCAGCTTCACACCACAGAGTGGGCGTGAACAGGCTGGACGCCGCCCGGCATTGGTGGTGTCGCCATCGACGTACAACAGCAAGGTTGGCCTTGCTTTGATGTGTCCCATCACCAGCAGGGTGAAGGGATACCCATTTGAAGTGGCGCTGCCGGAAGGCGGGCCGGTGCAGGGGGTGGTGCTGGCGGATCAACTGCGCAGCCTGGACTGGCGCAGCCGAGATGCTGAGCTGATTGCCAATGCTCCGATTGCGGTGGTGGAGCGGGTGCTGCAGCTGGTTGGAGCGCTGTTGAGCAGCCCGTGACAACCTGTAGCTGCCCCAGGCACCGCACGACCGGCAGCTCAGTCGGCTCGCTTCTCGGGGATAGGCCGAAAAAAGCTCAGGATCAGGCTGTTCAAGCCATTCCCCCGTACTCCTCAAGCACTGAGATCACATCTCGGACTCGCCTGGCATTGCGTTCGGAGGGGTCGAGCTGGTGTCGGAGTTGGACAAGATTGCACTGAGCTTGCTGTTGAGCTCGTCGAGCCGTTCGTCCTCTTTCTCGAGTCGTTTCAGCCTCTGCTCGATCGCGTATCGCTGCACTTTCAACTCGACGGTTGGATGCCAATTGAGCTTCTGCAATAGCCGTCGCCACGGCGGCAGCGATGCAAGGAATTCCTGCTTGCTGCGGTAGGTCGACGGAAGCGGCTCCCAGGAAGTCGACATGGGTGTAATTGGTAAACAGCGTGATCAGGGCGAGGAGCAGGGCGGCAAAAACCGTGATCCAGCGCCGTCATCTGGCTTTGACGATCAAAACCCAAAACCACCGTAGCCAGCCCAAACCCTGAACACAGGATAGTACAAGCAAACTATCAAGACATCCGTGGAATCACGGCCTTCCCGGGCGTGGCCATGCCTCTCGATTCGCTCGCTGACTGAACCCGAAGGGTTCGAAGGGGAATGACCTCGCATCAAGCGCGCTGCTTGGGGGTGTCAGGAAATCTGTACAAGCTGTACAGATTTTGGACGCTTTCGGCTCAGCCCCAGCCGGTGGTGGCGATCAGCCACGGCGACCGATGTCGCCAAAGGCCTACTTGGCCAAGCTCAAGGGGATGTTGGGGCTTTCCGGGTTCACGGTGATCGACTGCAGCTGGGGCCGCAGCACGAGATCCATGTCTTCCATGGGGATGGCTCCCAGCAGCACCTCGTTGCCCAGCACCATGGCGCCGGTGAAGCAGCGGCGGTTGGCGAAGCTCACCTCAATGGGCCCCATGTAGGGCACCGTGCGCCGGTGTCCATCGGCCAGGATCACCTCTCGCTGTTCCAGCTCTCGCAGCTGCAGCTGGATGGCGATGTGCTCAGGGATGCAGAGGTGCACGGCCCCGGAATCGGCCAGGGCACGCACCTCCACCCCCTGCAGCTCGGGGCGAGAGGGGTTGGAGAGTTGAACGGTGCCGTGAATCAAACCCATCTGATCAGCTTAAAGAGGGTCTTACCTGAGGGCAGCCGCTTCGAGGTGCGGATGGTTTCAGGAACAGCATGCCCCGGTAACCTCCTCAAAGCTGACTGAGCCGATGGCCTCCCCGCTGCCCCAGGGTGTGAACCGGGTGCTGGTGACCGGCGGTGCCGGCTTCATCGGCGGGGCGCTGGTGCGGCGGTTGCTGCGGGACACCAATGCCACGGTGTTCAACCTCGACAAGCTCGGCTACGCCAGCGATCTCACCAGCATCGAGCTCACCCTCGCTGAGCTGGGCCCGGCGGCGCTGGGCCGGCACCAGCTGCTGCGGGTGGATCTGGCCCATGCCGAAGCCACGGCTGAGGCGGTGCGGCAGGCCGATCCGGATCTGGTGTTCCATCTTGCTGCCGAGAGCCATGTGGATCGCTCGATCAGCGGCCCAGGTGCCTTCATCGAGAGCAATGTGCAGGGCACCTTCCATCTGCTGCAGGGGGTGCGCGCCCACTGGGAGCAGCTGCCTCAGGAGCGACAGGAGCGCTTCCGTTTGCACCACATCAGCACCGACGAGGTGTTCGGCTCCCTGGGGCCCACGGGTCGCTTTTGCGAAACGACCCCCTACGACCCCCGCTCCCCCTATTCCGCCAGCAAGGCCGCCAGCGACCATCTGGTGCAGGCCTGGCACCACACCTACGGGCTGCCGGTGGTGCTCACCAACTGCTCCAACAACTACGGCCCCTGGCAGTTTCCCGAGAAGCTGATCCCGGTGGTGATCCTCAAGGCGGCGGCCGGGGAGCCGATTCCGCTTTACGGCGATGGCCTGAACGTGCGCGATTGGCTGTACGTGGAGGACCACGTGGAAGCTCTGCTTTTGGCAGCCAGCCGGGGGCGCCTGGGCGAGAGCTACTGCGTGGGTGGTGCCGGGGATCACGGAAGCCCGAGCGAACGCAGCAACACGGATGTGGTGCAGGCGATCTGCGCCCTCCTCGATGGGCTACGCCCCGCTGGCGCTCCCCACAGTCGCTTGATCTCGCCGGTGACCGATCGCCCCGGCCACGACCGCCGCTATGCCATTGATGCCAGCAAGATCACGCTGGGGTTGGGCTGGAAGCCGCTACACAGTTTTGAGGAGGGCTTAGAGGCTACGGTGCGCTGGGGGCTCAGCCATCTCCAGTGGTGCCAGCAGGTGTGCGATCGGGCTGGCTACTGCGGGCAACGCATTGGGGAGAAGACTTGATTACCCCATGAAGCAATCAATGAAACCTGTCAGGGCGTATCCATCGGATTGTCCAGCCGATGAGAGTGCCGATAGCCCTTCGTTTGATTGGCTGATGCCGCTTGCGCCATGGGAAGACCCAGAAATTCTCTCTCAGACTCTCGAAAGCCTGAAGCAGCAAACTTGGCAGGCTAGGGCTCTTGTGGTGAGCGTGGATGGCAGGCTCGGCACCTTATTAGAAGCCACTTTGCAGGCATCAGCCTTGCCAATAGAGATTCACCAATCGATGCATTGGGAAGGGACTGGCCCTGTTTTGGCAAGGGGAATGTTGGCTTGTAAAAGCGAAATTGTGCTTCGGGTTGATGCTGATGATTTATCCGTGCCGGAGCGTTCTCGTTGGCAGGTTGAGCAGATGCTTGCTGATCCCAATCTCGCCGTACTTGGTGGACAGCTGGAGGAAATAGGGTGGGACGGCCAGCTCAAGAATGCTCAGCATTTACGGCAGGTTCCTCTAAATACAGAGTCTATTGAGGGGTTAGCCTGCTGGCGTAATCCAATGAATCATCCCACGGTCGCTCTGCGTCGCAGCAAGATACTGGATGCCGGTAACTATAGAACTTGTCCGTATTTTGAGGATTGGGACTTGTGGCTGAGGATGCTGAAGCGTGGCATGCTTTTGCGTAATGATCCTCGGGTCTTAGTCTGTGCAAGAGTTGGGGCTGACCATTTATCGCGGCGACACGGATGGCGTTATCTGAAGAACGAGTATTTGTTTCTGTTGGGGGCACTCCACTCGTCATTGATTCCATTCCCCACTGTGATCGTTCTCTTTTTCACCCGCCTGCCTTTGAGGCTTTTGCCTAAGCAATGGCTGCGGACCTTTATGGCCGTGTTCCTGAGACGAGATGGTTGAGCAGATTCAGGATGATATTGAGCCTCGTCTGATCCTATGGGTCTTTCCAGCTGTTCTCAGTAGTAGTAGCAATGGCCATCGGTCGATGGCGTACATGATTCACATGTTAGTTCAGCGGGGTTATCCCTGCGGAGTGTTGGTTCCTTCAATATCTCGCTTTAAGCAGCTCTCAACATTACAGCTGCCGAATGGTGTTTTTCTAATCAAGAATGAACACCCCCCAAAATCAAGTCTTTGTGTTGTTGCACCGGATACAGCTGATCCATACTTCATTGAAACCTTGCGCTCTTACGGGCATCGAGTGCTCTGGTGGCTGATGGCACCCCCAGTATTGCTGGGCAGCCCCTTTCCCAAAGTTCAGGCCAACGACTCTGTTGCTATTTATTCGTCATTTGTTCTACCTGATCACAATGATTATTGTTTTGTCCAGGATCCTTCCTGCTTTCAACAGATCTCAGTCCAGAAATACTCAAATCGTTTGGATACCCTCTTAAAACCATCAGTGCGTTGTCTCAGAGTTGGTATTTATTGCGGTAAGGCTCGGCTAACACTGCTGTCGCAAGTTTTAGAGAGCTTTTTAAGTGGGGTAGAGATTGTGCCTTTCAGCCGAAACTGGCCCAGTGGGCGTAGTGATTATAATGAGTTAATAAATTCTTTGGACGGCTTAATCTGTTTTGATCCGCTTACGGCAGTGATTTTAGATATCGTGGCTCAGGCCAAGCCTGTGTTCCTTCCCAATAATCCATTCCCTTTATCGGCGTATGAGGATTTTCCCCTCAGTTGCCTGCGGCTTGTATATACCGATGATCTGCAGTTTTTGTCTCAATTCCGATCATGCCCTAGTGGCTGGATCGGACGGAATAATTCCATTCACGATGAAATTGAGACCGCAAATGATAAGGGATTTCATCTATTTATAAAAATGATTGAGAATTTGTATCCCAATAGAGCCAATGCGTATTACACGCAGTCCATTACGGCTGAGCTCCAAAGCTACGTCGATAGGCTAGAAGTTGTATCAACAATCGACCCATGCCTAGATGGTCAGGCAGCAAGTGCAGAATTTTTATGGATTTATCTTCGGATTCTTGCTTTACCTCATCTTATCCGAGGGTGGATGCGTCGAATTTTGTTGCTGATGTTAAATACTTCAGACAGATTGGCACACCTTGATTGCGGAAGATTTGTATTGCGGCTAACAATTTATCTTCCTTCTACACTCCGGGCTTTACAGGCTCGGATTAGTTGGATCGTATTATCAATATATCAAAAATGGTTGCTACCAGCGATCCGCAGAGCCTTCGCTGCCTAATATTTTTCGTATCTGTTTGGGCCAAATCTTTGTGGGTAGAGCTAGCAGAGGCAGGCTAAGTAGGGCAATAAGCATGAAACGCTTTGATAGGCTGCTTAAAACAAATAATATTCTGAGCCAGGATACGTCAGTTGCAGGCCTTTGGTAGAAGGCCCGAATTCTCATGATTTTTGCCAAGAGTTTGGAATTGGCCCCACCAAACAAACATTTGCGAAGGGCGCGTCTGTTAGTTTCTGATAGGTAACCATGGGCGAGCTGGGTGTTGATGCACATTTCTACCCATGAGGCTGCCTTGGGCCAGCTGTCTTGATTTTCACAAAAGGCGATCGGCCGATCACAAGAAAAGAGAATGTATCGATTTTCTTGATCACAGCAAGCTAGGGCTGGCAGCAGATGTGATAACTTAGTTCCATACCCCAAATACGCCTGGCTAATGTATTGACATATCTGTTCGCGCCTGAATACCCAGCCTGATATTAACAAGAGATTGTTGAACCATCCGTTGATATTGGTGCCATGGATCCCTGATATTGCTGTCATCAGGTTGTTGTGCTGTTCTATCTTGAGATGTCCATAGAGTTCGGTGTCAAATCTTATGGCTGCAATCGATGTGTCGCAGCCGCTGATGTGTCGCTGAATAACTGAGAGGTACTCGTTGTTAAGCCTGTCATCATCTCCCATGATATGTACCCACTCTGTGCTGCAATTCTCAAAGGCTCGGAGAAAGTTAGCACCTGCAGAAAGATTGCAGCAGCGCCGCTCGATTCTGATCCCTTTGAATAAGTCTTCTCCAAGATCGACAATGTCCCAATGATCGGAAGAATTGTCTGAAACCACTACATCGATATGTTTCCATAAACATAATAACTGTATTTGCTGCAGAAGTAGCCGAAGTTCTTTTGGTCTATTGTAAGTGGGTATCCAGAGAGTGAGATTAATACCCTTGTTCGAGTCAAAGCGGCCTTCGGATTGTTTCAAAACTAATTAGCCTGTTGATAGCGTGGATTATGGGGCCCCTTTGTGAATCGTATCCCGGCCATCGTAGAAAGCGCTATTTTAAAAAGCTCAAGAGTCAAGGGTGAGTGACTGCCAAAAACTGAAGAGGGGTTAGTGATAAATTTCACCTAATAGATTTGATGAGTAGGCCGTCAAAGCGTTGCCGAGGGCGAGGTTTTCCAACAACTTTATGCTTTGATAATAAATTTTTAAGCCAGGGCGCCGACCGCCTGTGAAAAAAAACTTATTAGTATTTATACTGAAATACGAATGGCAATGGGTGTAAGCATCCCGAATTAAGCATTGGGCTTTAGGATATGATTACATGCTGTCCGTGGACGGCTTGAATGGAGGGCTGGCTGTGATGCAATCTTGGCTTTTGAGACTCAAGCAGTCAGCCTTATTCGTCGGAGTCACTTCGCTATTGGGATGCGTACTGGCTCTTTCTTTTACTTTCACTTTTACGGAAGGTTGGTTCGGAGAGTGGGGTGGGAATGCAGGAGAGGCATACGAGCGTGGAATGCCATTTCCCCCTTTTTACTCTCTCTTATACAATACACTTCTATTACTTGCATCCAAGGCAGGCATTGACCACTTTTTACTCCTTCGTCTAGTTGGCACGCTTATAACCTTGGCCCTCTTCATAGGGTCATACTTGCTGTGTCGAAGGCTCGGTGCTCCGAAGGCTGCTTCAGCAATTGCATCGTGCTCGGGCATAAGCTTGGGATACAGCATGCCAGCTTTTGTTATTTATGATTATACCCCATTTATAATGCTTCTTCTAACATGGAGCTTGGTTGCTCTCTCTTACTGCCAAAGAGAAAAGTCAGGCGTTCTGGTTAAAAACCAGGCGAAGGAAGTTTTCTGGAGCCTCATGGCTGCAGTAAGCATAATTTCTATGGCAACGACAAAGCAGAATTATGCAGCTTACGCAGGAATTTATTCCCTTATCTATATTATGAAGTCAAATCGGATCGCCAAGTTCGCATTCCTTGGATTTATGGCGACGTCGATCTCAATCTATCTTCAATGGCAAATATCTTCAACTGGAATCATCGGTCTTTTCAATATCTATACGGATGCTAGTTATAAAGGAGGTGGTGGATCAATAGTGTCTAGAGTCCTGCTTTCAGTGCTCGAATCATTAAAGGCTCCAGACTATAGCGCTACTTTGAATGCATTTGCTATTGGCATATTGCTTGCTTACCTGTTAACATGTTATGCATCTCGTACCAATCTTGTAGCTAATTTCGCAAGTCTTGCCGCCATAAAACATAGCAAACATGTAAGTTCTGTGATGAGTATTGCGACCTTTGCCATGGCAATCGCTCTCTTGGCGCTACTCTCGGGTGTCACCCAAAGCATAGTACCAGTTATTCGAGGTGCGGGCGTCGCGCTTATAGTTATATTTGTGATTGTCGCGGCATTCGTTGATAAAGGTATTGACGGCCCAACCTCTAAGCAAGCTCAGTTGCTTGCCGTTCCTATGCTTTCAGTAGTTATGCTCAATGCAATGTCTGGATCAACTGGTGGGCTGGACTCATTTATCCCCTTTAGCCTGTCTATCTGTCTTGTATTAAAAGAACTTGAGCTCGTGCTGGCTGCGAAGGCGAAGGGGCAAGGAAATCCACTAAAAATCAAAAGCTTATTAGCACTAATGTCTATGCTTTACCTATGGGCTGTTCCTGTGGGAGCCTTGAGGGATATTCTCGGAAAAGGATATACTTGGTGGGGTGTATCTGAGAGACCATCAACTTCTTCAATATCCTTTTTTCTGCAAAAAATAAGAAATCAAAAGCCGCAGGAATTAAGTTATTCGGGAAGAGATCTTATGAATGAATCCCAGAGGGCTTATGCGGATCGCCTTGTCAGGCTTGTGCAAAGATATAAGCTTCGAAACCCTTTAAAACCCTTTTCAATCTTAGCCTTTCCAAATATACCTATTATCTACACAATAAGCCAGTCTCGGTCCTATGCCAATGCTCCAGTGCCATGGATTGATGTATTGCCTATGCGTGTTTCTTCGCGAATCATAAGCAAATGGAACCAAGAAAAGCCAGACATTATAGTATACAACCTTTTGCCAATGGCAGCCTATGCGCAACAGCAAAAAGCTTTTGCTGGCCAAGATTCAGGCGATCGCGCAATGCTTAAGCTAAATCGGGACATATTAAGATTGGCCTTCGATGGCTACTATGTAATCATTGATGGATATTCAAATGATCAATATGGAATATTTACTCTTGTAAGGCGAGACGTATTTGATTTCTCGGCCATGGGTTTTGACGGCACCAATGATCAAAGGCTAATGCCAGGGCTTCCTGGGCTAAATCTCCTCACGAGAAGACAGCAATATCTCTTGAGCCAGTTAACTGAACAGCGCAAAGGCGGAACAGATCTTATTTCGCTATCAGCTATAAATCAAATGCATAGCGTAAATATTGCCCCTCGATCAGAAGGGTGTCAGTACGAAAAAGTTTTTACTAAGCAAGTTAACCAGCTTTGGGCCAGAGATCGCACCACTGTGAACTCAAACAGGCTGTTGGCAGAGAAAAATACTGCAGCCAGTTCGCCTAATTCTAGTTTAATAGCGATTGCTGCGCAGAATGACTTTTCATCATTGCTAAAAAATGGGTACGCTTCTAGTATTCCAGTGGATTGCCCTTAGGGAAGCCTGGGGAGTAAGGGATTGATAAGCAGTTGGGGTGAAAGCTTCCCCGTCCGGTCCGATGTTGCCTATCAGATCGTGCATCACAGTAGGTCACTGTCATTCTTTGTAGCCAGCCTCTTCTTTCCGCGCCAGCTCCAATGAGAACCGAAGGCCTAACATCATCTCATTGTATGTTTGCACATGTAAACCGCGGCGCGCCATAAATGCAGGAGCTTTGCCCTCTCGATGTCGAGGACCTTGCCGCCATGACGCTCGGTGCTCCGGTACTGTCCTACAACCTGCCAGACGTGGCGCTCTGAGGCCCTGAGTTGGACTGGTTTTTTTGGACAAGCCCCATCGTTAACCTCTGAGGCGGGGTACCGGCCCTGATCGGGGCTCCCATCGATGAGCAAGCGCCGCACCCAATAGCCCCGAGTTCAAGGCCAGGGTCGCCATGGAGGCGATCAGTGGCCGCAAGACGATTCAGGAGATCGCCGACTACCACGCCATCCACCTGATCCAGGCCAGCCAGTGGAAGCGCTAACTTCTGGACGGCGCCAGCGAACTGTTCACCAGGGGCAAGAAGATCCAGGACAAGGACGAGAGCTAGGTGTTTGACGACAATCTGGTTGAGGGGTGCTTTGCATCAATCTGATCGATACGGGGCAGTCGTTTGAATGGAGAGGCGTCATCTTTCTTGACAGAGGGGAAAATGGGGATTCCCTGAGGGGAGCGGTGACGGCGGTATAATGACATACATAGTCTTGAGTGGGTTTAACTTAGGTGGATATGCCACAGAAATCTAGGATTACCTTTGTCAGTACTGCCTACAATGAAGCAGGTAACCTCGAAGAGCTATTGAATCGATGCCATAATGCGTTCCAGCAAATCCAAGATGGGTCGACTGACGCACTAGGGCTACAATTTAGCTTCGTGATTGCCGACAATGCCAGTACGGATGAAAGCCTTGTGGTTTTGAGCCAGCTACAAGCGTCCATGGGGTCCATTGATGTACTCCTAAACCAAAGAAACTATGGCCCCGAAGCATCTGCCGCAAATGCTCTAAGACAAGCACGTGATAGTGATCTTATAGTGCTTCTTTGCTCAGATTTGCAAGACCCACCAGAGCTTGCTGCATCTATGGTTCAGATGCTTCTTGGTGATCAGGGTCTAGATGCTGTACTGGCAGTCAAAAAGAAGTCTTCCGGGAATTCACTGCTTCGCTTGGCTAGGCGTTCTTATTACAACATGCTGGGATACTCCACACGCTTTCAGCTTGTGCCAACGGGATTTCATGGCTTCGGTTGCTATAGACGAGAAACAATTAATGAAGCTCTCCGTTGTTGGGAGCTAACAGATCTCAATCTTCGGCAATGCCTGGCCAATGCCAGTCAATCTGCAATTCAGATGGATTACCTTCAGTTGGATCGTATCCATGGCAAATCCTCCTATGGCAAGCTAGGTTATTGGAAAGAAGCTTGGCGAAGCATCGCCGTTGGTGACGCCACTGCAAGTCGTCTTGCACTCACGATCGGAGGTGCCAGCCTATTCCTAGCCGTCGTAATTGGACTCATTCTCTTAGTGAACGTATTGCGAGGAAGCAGCAGATATGTGGGTGGGATTCCAACCGTTATGGGCTTGTCGATCCTGAGCCTTTCTTTGCAGATGCTCATGTTTAGCCTGCTTTCTAGGCAGATTGAGGCGCTTCGCATGAGAGGAATACGCCCAAGAGTTCTTTTTCGTCGCGTCAAATCCCCAAGCGGCTCAACCTTGAATACCACATCCTCTCATGTATAGTGAACGCAAGCGACACTCCTTTATTCGCTTCAGCTTAAGCGGCTTTGTTTTTACAATTCTAGGCCCTGGCTTGTTTTGGCTTGCCTATCCTATGGGCCCCTATGCGGCTTTGGGAATAGCCGAGGGCTGTACTCACTGTCTCCGCTTCTTGGCATTTCGCAATATTGTATTTCCTTTTAGTAAAGGATACCATGTTTCTCTAGTACGCTATGTCGCATCAGCATTGCCGCTTACACTTGTCAGCCTGGCCAGCGTTTCTTTTCTCAGAAATACATTAGAGCGTACCTCCCTAACTCTGGTTACTGCTCTGATCACTCTCGTGGCGGGTTTTTTTTGGAGCCGATATATGTACAGTCAGCCAGGTAAATCTAGGCAGGCTAAATAACTGCATCTAGGAGTTTGTTCGTTGTGGAACTATGAGTTCATGGTCATCCTGCTGATCGGCTTTGGTCCTAATGCGCACCAGCTGTATTAAGGATTGCCTGTTCCAAAGTAATCTCAGGCCGCAGACCATGCATGGTTTCAATCTTAATGATACTGGGAATATAGCGGCTGCGTGCAGCGATTGGATCGGCTATGCCGAGGATGCGCACTGGTTTATGTTCAGCAATCAGATCTCGCACTAGATGAGCAAGCTCGGCAATGCTTATTACATGGTCTGCGCCCACGTTGTAGGCCTCTCCATCCTTGCCCTGCTGCAGTAGGGTCCATAGCCAGTGGGCCAAATCACGCTGGTCTAAGTAGGTGCGCAGCGGGGTTCCATCGCCAGATACGGTGATCGCTTCGGCAGACAAGGCATCGTGTATGAAGTTCCCAATCGCAAAATGAACATTTAGGGGTAGATCCGCACCCACAAATGCAAAGCAACGTGCAATTACTGTCTGCAGGCCGTGCGTATCTCGATAAAGCGCGCATAGATGTTCAGCGGCTCGCTTGCCCTGGCTGTAGGCGGTAGATGCTTGATCAAGAGGCGGGCTGCCAGGCCAGTCTTCAGGAATCGACTCCAGATCAGATGGCTGAGGCCCATAGATGCCACCTGAGCTCGTCAGCAGAAACCGACGCGCACCAGTAGCAACCGCAAGGTCAAGGATATTGGTCGTTCCTTCAACAACTTGATTGAATCGCTGAAGTGGTGTGAGCCAAGGCCCAACGGTGGAATCAGTCGCCGCATGAAGAATATGTGTAAATGAATTGTTCCACGGCAACGTCTCACGCTCTTGTATGTCTGCCTGAACAAACCTTATCTGATCGTTGATTGCCAGGTCTGGGTGAGCATCCTGAAATCGTTGCGGATCTCGACTGAGTACGCAAAGGCTGGCATTCATGCCCATCCCACATGAAAGGTAGTGCCGCAGCAGTGCACGGCCAAAAAAACCAGTTCCCCCAGTTAGCAGAATGTGTGCTTCCATCAGTCTGAGTTCAGTACCTTCCAGCGATCTTCCAGCATCTGAATACGGGTTTGATCCTCTCGGTGCATCAATCCATAATACTCACGCTTATTCAGCAGCCACAGAAGCTCAAAATGCACGGCTTGGCGCAACGCTTTGGCCAAATCGGGTGAATCCAGCGCAGAACCACTGAAGATCACCTTGCGGGTTTCAAAGCGATCGAGATGAATCGCCTTGATTCGCTGTAAGTTGGCCAGGGCATCAATCGAGACAGCCCCACCAACAATGAAGTCAAGACCTCGATCACGGCAAGCCTTGGAGGCAACCTCGACGGCTTTAGTCACGTTCTCCGATTCGATTCCGTTACGGCCTGCGCCGATTGAGCCGCTGAAATCAACTCGGCCAAAAACGACACCATTACACCCCGGCTTTGCGGCAGCGATCTCGAGCATTGCTTCGAGGTTATTAAAAGCAGTAATTGTCTCCAGATTAAACAGGAATGAAACGTCTTCCTGTTCTTCTGTTGAATAAACCTTGTCCTTTGCTGCTATGTATTTGGTCAAGGCGTAGGGCGTTTCTACCATTGGGGCGATGATATAGCGCACGCCAAACTGTCTGGCCTCCAGCATGTCTCGGATTGCTTCGCAGCCACCCACCTTCAATGCCAGGCCTACATTGGCTTTATTGGCAATCTCCAGCAAGCGAAGCAGTTCGTCAGTACGGGTTCCCTCGGCTTCGAATTCGGCTTTAGTAGCCAGAACGCCATATTCCTCCTTACCTTGGTGGAGGATCTCGAGCATTTTCTTCTCGGAGCTATTCATCGTTGTTCAGGGTATGGATGCGATTGTCAAATAAAGATTATCACGGATTTACGGAGATGCATCGAGTAAATAGCGCATCGCTACGGCTTTGATGTCATCTGGTAGCTCCGGAGACATCAGATGCAAGGGGTTGGATTGCATACCACCTGAAGCGCTGATGCGGCTGGTAATTTTTGGGAAATATGTCTGCTCGGGGTGCAGGGGTACAAGGAACACCGCTGGCCCTTGACTCTGCCAGAGGTTCAAGAAAGCGGGATCATCGGCCCAGTGTTCAGCCAGCTCAAAACTAGGAATGCGGTAGGCAGCTGCAAGTGACGCCCAATCAGGAAAGCCAAGGCCCGAATTGACATCGCAGCCCAGGTAGGCACCGTCAAAATAATTCTTTTGGGTCATGCGGATTGAGGCATATCCCTCATTGCAAAACAGGAAGATCTTGAGGTTGAGCTCATTCACCGCTACCGTTGCTAGTTCCTGGAGATTTTGGGTGAAACCGCCATCCCCCTCCACCAGCACTGTCCGTCGCACTGGATCAGCAATCGCGCACCCGATCGCGCCAGAGAGTCCATAGCCCATGCTGGCCAGACCCTTATCCGTGATCATGGTTTGTTCGCTCTTCAGCTTGAAGGCCTGCATCATCACGGTGAAGGCGCCCCCACTGCTGCAGGGCACGATGTGATCGCCGGGCTCACACAGCTTGGAAAGCTCGGAAACCATGTCGTAAGGATTGAGATAGCCCTGCGGGGTTGTGTTGCATGCCTCCGAAACTGGTAGCAGTGCCCGCACGTGTTGGCTAAAGGCTAGCCATTCGCTGTGATCCCCTAGCTTGTGACTCAGCAGAGTGGAGAGGAATACATCGGCATCCACCTCAATTGCTAGTGCTGTTTGCGGATTGGGCTTGGCGAGTTCAGAGGGATCAATATCCACTTGGATCACCTCACCCAGAGGCACAAAGGCTTGCCAGTTGAACCCTGTTTGCTGAAGGCCCAGCCGGGTGCCAACCGCCAGCACCAGATCCGCTTGCTGCAGAAGCAGATTGCTCGAGCGTTGCCCCCAGGTGTTGGGCCGGCCTGCGTAGTTGGGATGATCAGCCGTATAGCGATCAGCGCCATTCCAGGTGGTCATGACAGGCAGGCTCAGAGCAGCCAGTTGCGATTGCAGGGCCTTTGCCTGGCGATGGGAGAGACCACCACCCAGCAGGAACACGGGGCGTTCGGCCGCTGCGACGCGTGCGGCTACATTCGCCACCAACTGCTCGCTAGCCAACGGAGCTGTTTTCTCAGGGCCGGGACCGCTATTGAGGCCCGCATCCGCCCAAGTCTCGGGCACTTGGCTGGCCTGTACATCCAAGGGCAACTCGAGGAACACTGGCCCTGGTCGTCCGCGCCAGCCTTCGGCCACCTCAGCCAGCACCGCCTCAGCGGGCATCGGGGCCTTGAGACAGAGACTCCGCTTGCAGACCGGTGACGCCATGGCCACACCGTCGACCTCCTGAATGCCGAGCTGACGCAGTCCCGCTGGCGCCAGATCCTCCACCTTCACCTGCCCGCCGAGGAGCAGCAGTTCGCGGCTTTCCAACCACGCGCCGGCCAGCCCTGTGAGCGTGTTGGTGAGTCCTGGACCGGCGGTGACAAGTGCCAACGCCTTGCCCGTACCCGGAGCGGCGGCACCAGCTTCAACGATGGCGTTGTGATACTCTGTGGCGATGGCTGCCGCCACCTCATGCACCACAGGCACGCAAACGAGCGCCTGCCGTGCTGAATTCAGCAGGTGCATGATGTTGCCACCTGCCACGAAGTAGCAGTGGCTATAACCGCTGGCCTTTAACCAGCTAATCAGAGCATCGGAATACTTCATTACGCAACCACCCCAACGGGTTGAACAGCTGCCAGCTCTGGCTCCAGCGTGGCAATGGCCTGCTGCATCGCTGCCAGCACCGCATCGAGACATGCCTGATCAGCAGGTAGCTGAATTTCCTCGACGCCCAGCCTTGCTGGATCGGTGGACGAGGGAACGATCAGGTGATAGTGCCCAGGCGAATGTTTCTTATCGGCCTGGAAGGCCTTCAGGAAATGCTCGGCATCGAACACCTGCAGTTGCTGTGGCTCCAGCACTGGCTGCAGAAGCTCTAGGCAGTGCTGCCAAAGCCCCGCGGATTCGGGTTGGTGCTCCGTGAAGCAGATGGATGCCATCATCCCGATCGCTACTGCCAGGCCATGGGGAATGGCGAATGCTGTGGCCGATTCAAGGGCATGGCCCCAGGTGTGGCCGAAGTTGAGCAGGCGCCGCTCCGCCTGATCGAATTCATCGGTTTCGATGAACCACTGCTTCACAGCCAGGGTGGCGTGCAGCAGTTCAGCAAGCTCCTGCTCTTTCCAGGCGCCGCCGAGTACCGGCGCTGCCATCCGCTCGTAGGTTGCAAAGGCAGACGCCCCGCGGCAGAAAGCAATCTTGGCGGCTTCTGCTGCACCGCCGGCCAGCTCCACGGCCGGGAGCGTACGGGCGAAGACGGGCAGGATGTCAATCCGGCTGGGGGGATGGAAATTGCCGATCAAGTTTTTGTAGGGCCCCACATTGATCGAACTCTTGCCACCAAGGCAGGAATCGGCCATGCCCAGAAAGGTGGTGGGCACGTAGCTCCAGGGGATGCCTCGCATGAACAGCGAGGCCACGAAGGTGGCAATGTCCTGCACCACGCCACCGCCGATCGCGGCAATGCGGGACGAGCGGCCCAGACCCGCCTGCTTCATGGCAACAAACAGAGGCAGGGTCTCCTGCAGGGCCTTGGCCTCTTCTGTGGCCTCGATCCAGATGACGGGAAGGTCCTCTGGCAGTGCAAGTCGGCCCCGGAAGAAGGCGTCCACCAGCAGCAGATCAGCGCTGGGGCACCACTGGCTGAGATCCGTGAGCGGCGAGAAGGCCACGCTGTAATCCGCGAGGGCGCTGCGGATCTTGAGCTCGGGAAGTAGAGCAGACATCGGATAGATCAGGCGTGCTTGAGGCCGATGAAACCAGCATCCACGGTGAGGAACTGGCCGGTGATGGCGCGGTTGGCCGGCGAAACCAGAAAGGCCACTGCAGAAGCGATATCAGCAGGTTCGGGCAACCGGCCTAGGGCCGATTGGGAGGCGATGGCAGCGATCTGCTCAGTGGAGAGATGGGTACGCGTCATCGGGGTGTCAACGACACCCGGCAATACCGCATTGATCAGGATGCCGCTGGGGCCAAGATCCAGAGCAACGGACTTCACCAGCCCTTGCAGAGCCGCTTTGGACACCGTGTAGGAAAATTTGCCGGGGCGGCTTTCCAGCTGCCAGATTGAACTCACCACAGCCAACCGGCAGCCGGACCTCAGCTTGCCGGCCGAGAGCAGGGCCTGAAGGCTGGAGGCAATGAACAGCACATTGCCCTGCAGCAGCCGTTGCAGATTATCAGTGTCGAATGACGACACGGTGTCGCTGCAGTTCAACCCCTGGGCCCAGACCACCGCATCGAGATCCGGGAGGGAGCTGAAGCTGGCCGCGTCAGATGGATCGTCGTAGCCAAGTGGCAGATGCGCCTTGGCGCCTTCCCAACGGGTTGATCCCGCGGTGTAAACAGCAAATCCGTCGCCAGCAAGATGCCTAGCGATCGCCGCACCTAGGGCGCCACCGGCGCCGAACAGGAGCACCTTGGGGTTCATGGGGCGGGCAGGCGGACGAAGCCATTAATCACCTCAACCTCTCGGGCCAGCATCGCTTCCGTCAGGCCGGGATAGGTACCCAGGAAAAGAGTGCTGGCCATGATGTCATCAGACCCCACCATCTCGCCCACCACCCGCAGGGCCGCTGGATTGTCTTGGCGCAGTTGCACAAAAGCCGGCTGGCGCAATAGGTTGCCGCCGAACAGCATGCGGTTGCCGATCTGGTGACGGTCCAGCTCTTGGGCCAGTTCCGTACGGCTGAAAGCTGCCCCTGGCTTCACGGCGATCTTGAAACCGAACCAGGAGCAATCGGTGCGGCAACCGCTGGTATCCCAGCTGAAGCCCTGCTCCGGATCCCAGGCCGTGGCATGGGTGGGCAGGGCGAATTCGAGCACGTCCTCATGGGGCGCTAGGCCCCGGCGCAACGTCTCCCAGTTCTGTTTGCGGGCCTCGATAAACTCCGGCAGCCGCCGCAGCTGCACCCGGCCAATCGCCGCCTGCGGATCGAGCGGCTTGAGGTTGAAGCCGAGGTGGCTGTAGGTGTACTTGTGGTCGTAGCCCTCTGGCAGTTCACCCAGCTGCCAGCCGAAGCGCTTGTTGCAGGTGTTGTCGATGCCGCTAGGGCACCAGCAGTCGCGGCCCCAGTCGCGGAAGCTTTCGGCGATCACCTTGAGCTTCTGTTCGCGCACGATGTTCACCGCACCGCCCTCGCCCATGGTGAGGTGATGGGGTGGGTAGAAGCTCTGGGTGCTGATGTCGCCCCAGGTGCCAGTCCAGCGGATCACCCGATCTGGCCCTTCATCGAGGCCAGGGCTGTTCTCGCTGAAGCCCAGGCTCTCGGCAAGCTCCCGTGGCATCGAGTAGCTACAACCCAGGGCATCGCAGTTGTCCTCAACCAGCCAAAGGTCGTGCTTGCGGCAGAAGGCCAGGGTGGCCGCCAGATCGAAGGGATTGCCCAGGGCGTGGGCCATCATCACGGCCTTGGTTTTGCCCGCGCTGTAAGCCGCTTCCAGCTGATCGCAGCGGGCATTACCCGTTATGGTATCGGCATCGATGAACACCGGCACTGCACCCACCTGCACGATCGGGGCCACGGTGGTGGGGAAGCCCGCCGCCACCGTGATCACCTCATCACCGGGTTTGATCCGGCGGGCCTCCGGCAGCTTGGCGGAGGTGAGCGCTGAGATCGCCACCAGGTTGGCGCTGGAGCCGGAGTTCACCAGCAGCGAGTGGCGCACGCCCATGAAGGCGGCCAGCTCCTTCTCCATTGCCGCGCCTTCTGAGCCCAGCGTGAGCCAGAAATCGAGAGTGGCGGATACGGCCGCCTCCACCTCGGTCTCCGTGAACACTCGCCCGGCGTAAGGAATCGGGCTGCCCTCGGGCCACGGGGTCCGGGCGGGATCCGCAGCTGGGCGGTAGGCCGCATGGGCCTGACGCGCATAGTCGCGGGTGAGGTTGAGGATCTGATCCTTGAGGTCGGGAAGGGAAGTCACGCAGCAGAGGGGGTGAGGTAAGCAGCAAGATCGTCCAGGCAGCATTCAAGAGCAGAGGCCTGACCCTCCTGAACCCGCCGATACCAGTTGACCGTGCGCTCCACGGTGGTCGCAAAGTCCCAACGGGGCGCCCAACCAAGTTGGTGATGGGCTTTGTCGATCACCAGACTGAGGAGGCTGGCTTCGTGAGGGGCAGAAGGGTCGCTCTGGTCCTGCCAATGGCCGGGCCAGTGACGCAGCGCTTCCTCCACCAGCTCACGCACCGGACGGTTGGCCTCGAGCTGTGGGCCGAAGTTGAACGCACCAGCTAACTCGACGGATGAGGACAAGTTCTCTGCCAGCCGGAGATAGCCCCCGAGCGGCTCCAGCACGTGTTGCCAGGGGCGAGTGGCGCCAGGATTCCGTACGCCGATCGGCTCGCCTCGGCTGAGGGCCCTCATCGCATCAGGCACAATGCGATCCACCGCCCAGTCGCCTCCACCGATCACATTGCCGGCACGAGCGCTGGCAACGCTCAGGTGTGGCGTCTGATGGGAAGACATGCCGCAGAAACTGGAGCGCCAGCTAGCGATGGCGATCTCCGCTGCCGCTTTGCTGCTGCTGTAGGGATCATGTCCCCCGAGGGGATCGTTTTCGCGGTAGCCATAGAGCCACTCGTTGTTGAGATAGACCTTGTCCGTGGTGATCAGTACCGCGCTGCAGGGCTGCTGGAGCGTGCGCAGAGCCTCTAACAGGTGAATGGTGCCCATCACGTTGGTGGACCAGGTGGCCGCGGGCTCTTGGTAGCTGCGCCGCACCAAAGGTTGGGCGGCTAGATGCAATACCACCTCCGGCTTGGTTTCAGTCACCAGGGCCTTCAGCAGTTTGGGATCTTGGATATCGCCGATCCGGTGATCCAGGCGACGGTCCAGGCCCAGTTGGTCAAAGAGGTTGGGCTCGGACTCGGGCGGAAGGGACAAGCCGGTGACCTGGGCACCAAGTTCACAGAGCCACAAAGCCAACCAGCTGCCCTTGAAACCGGTGTGCCCTGTTACGAGGCATCTTCGGTTCCGCCAAAATGTTGATGAAGCTAGACCTTCGGATTGCATTTTTCTGTTCATCCTTCTGACCACGCCTTCCAGGGTGCATTTCCTGTTTGCCAGAGTTCCTCAAGTTGATTCTTGTCTCTGAGGGTATCCATCGGCTGCCAAAAGCCAGTGTGGTGATAGGCAGACAACTCGTGTGTTTCGGCCAATCTCTGGAGGGGTGCTTCTTCCCACGTGCAGGAATCCCCATCGACCAGATCAATAACCGAAGGATCCAAAACAAAAAAACCTCCATTGATCCAAGTCCCGTCCCCTTGGGGCTTTTCCTCGAAGCGCATCACGCGCCCTCGTTCAAAAGCTAGGCTGCCAAAACGCCCCAGTGGCTGAACCGCTGTCAGGGTTGCTTTGCGCCCCTCTGTGTGGTGATGAGCCACGAGCTCGGTGATATTCACATCGGCGACACCATCTCCATAGGTGAAGCAGAAGGGTTGGTCGTCTAGGTAGCTTCGTACGCGGCGCAGGCGCCCACCAGTGAGAGTCTTTTCACCAGTATCGACAAGCGTGACCTTCCAGGGTTCGCCCTTGCTTGCGTGCACTTTCATGGTATTGTTACCCATGTCAAATGTTACATCGCTGGTGTGCAGAAAATAGTTTGCAAAATATTCCTTGATGACGTATCCCTTGTAGCCACAGCAAATAATAAAATCGTTGATTCCGTGATGACTATAAATCTTAAGAATATGCCAGAGTATTGGTTTTCCGCCGATTTCAATCATTGGCTTTGGCCGGAGATGGGTTTCTTCGGAGATACGGGTTCCGAGTCCACCGGCTAGGATGACGGCTTTCATCTAATGATGTATTTTGAATGATTATACCACTGTCAGCCTGCGCCACCGAAATCTGGCTAATCAGCGATAATGTGAAGAGTGATCGCTGATTCTCATACGAGAAATGGGAGTTCCCGTCGCTTGCGCTCTAAGAGCCAGAGCGACGTTAAAACACCTATTAAATTGATGAACAGTACGATAAGAGTTTGATCCATCTTAAGTTCGCCCTGGATCAGAGCGTGACGTAGGTTGCTCAGTACCCTATAAAGTGGATTTAGGTCGGCGGTCCAGCCAAGGGCGCCCAGGGCTTCTTTTTGGTAGAGAATTGGTGAGAGTAAAAACATTAACTGCATTGCTATAGGGATGAGCTGGTAAAGGTCTTCATATCGTGCTCCGAGCAAGCAAAGTAAAAGTGGAAGCCAGTAGAGGAAAATAAGCAGATTGATCAGTGGCAGCAATCCTGACGTGAAAAGGTGAAGTAGTAAACTGGGCTGGAAGAACATTAAGGCCAGTAGCACTAGGCCGAATGATTGGAAGAACGTCTGGACTTGAAATGACCATTCTTCCAGGGTGAAGAAAATAGGGTGGATGTTAGTATTTTTTATGTTGCCGGCGTTTGCGCGAAAGAGGCCAGGAGCTGATTGCACAGCACTGGCTATCGCATTCCAGATCACTAGTCCCGTTCCAAGGAATACAACGTAGGTGCCAAAATCTTTAACCTTGAAGACTGCGCCGTAAACCGTTGCGAGAACTCCGATGGAAAGCAGATTGGAGATGCCGAGCCAGAAGCTGCCTAGTGCTGTTCGTGCAAAGCGCTCCTTTGTGCGTGCTGTTGCTGTAAACCACCAAGCGCGGCGTGAAACCCACGCATACCGTAGAGTCTTAACAACACTGCTCATGATAGTACCTGAGTGAATCATCCAAAGGGCCGTCAAACACAATCTCTCCTTGATTGAATACAAGCCCGCGTTGGCAGAACTGCTGCAAGAGACCGTCTGAATGACTTGCGAGTATCAAGGTGCCTGCGGTTTCGATGAATTGCTCTAGGCGGCGTTGTGCCCGCTCAAAGAAGCGGGCATCACCGGTGCCAAAGCCTTCGTCGAGCGCAAGGCAATCGTGACTTCCAGAGGTTAAAAGCGAGAATAATAATCTGGCAGACATGCCTTCGCTGTAGCCCTTCATGGGTAAGTGTATAAAATCACCTAGCTCGGAGAACTCAACAATCTCCCTGAGGTACTCAGGGAAGCCTTTAAGGTGTCCGTGCGTCAATAGATAGTGACCTTTCACTGCTTGCATGCCGCTTAAATCTGGCCCGGTGATAAAATTCTTTTGGATCATGGGAAACACTGGACAGTGTGCCCGAAAGAGTCCCGATGTCGCCGTATAGATGCCTGATACTAGGCGAAGAAAAGTGCTCTTCCCTGCTCCGTTGTGGCCAATTAATGCCACCCGCTCTCCATGATTAATCGTGCAATTAATCCCCCTCAGTGCCTCAATCTCTGTGCCGCGTGTAGTTCTTTGAAGCACGCCACCTGTTAAGGACCGGATCAGTGCTTTCTTGAGGGTGCGTACCTCACGGGTGTTAACCGGAATGCGTAGCCAAACATCCTTTAGTTCTAGGACTGGCGAGGAATCAGCTGTTCCCATGGCCTTAGGCCGTCGCCCCTTGTGGCGCTGGCGCCGGTTGGAACATAAACATCGAGTAGATCACATTGCGGCGCATCTGGGTCATCATCTCGAGGAACATGTCATAACCCTCGTTCTTGTATTCGATCAGCGGGTCCTTCTGGCCGTAGCCGCGCAGGCCCACCGATTCGCGTAGGGCATCCATCGCCTGCAGATGCTCTCGCCAGAGGGTGTCTATCTGCTGCAGGATGAAGTAGCGCTCCGCTTCGCGTATCAGGCCTGGGCGTTGCTGCTCAACTTGGCCCTCCTTGATGTCGTAGGCATTGCGCAGCTGCTCCTGCAGGAAGGCTTTGAGCTCCTCCACCCCTAAACCCTGTAGCTGGTCGGGCGCTAGATCTTCCAGGATGTAAATAAACTCCTTTGTTTTCTCGACTAGGCGGCTGAGGTCCCACTCCTCAGGCGGCAGCTCGGGGTTTACATAGGCTTCCACGATGTCTTCGACGGTCCGCTCGCCGTAGCCGATCACCTGGGCCTTAAGTTCACGGCCCTCCAACACTCGGCGCCGCTCGGTATAAACGGCTTTGCGCTGGTTGTTCATCACCTCGTCGTACTCAAACACCTGCTTGCGGATGTCGTAGTAGTACGTTTCCACCTTCTTCTGCGCCCCTTCCAGCGAGCGGGTGAGCATGCCCGATTCGATCGGCATGTCTTCCTCCACCCGGAAGGCATTCATCAGGCCAGCCACCCGATCGCCGCCAAAGATGCGCAGCAGGTTGTCTTCCAGAGACAGGAAGAAGCGGGTGGAGCCAGGATCGCCCTGGCGGCCGGCGCGGCCGCGCAGTTGGTTGTCCACCCTGCGTGATTCGTGGCGCTCGGTGCCGATCACGTGCAGGCCACCGGCCTCGCGCACCTGCTGATCGTCTTGCTTCACCATGGCGTCGTATTCAGCCTTCACCTGCGCGATGCAATCACGCAGGGCCTGGATTTGGGGGTCATCGCTGGGGGCCTTTTCGGCCGCCTGGGCGATGCGGTCTTCCAGCTCCAGCAAGGTGAGCTGCCGGTCGCCCCAGGCATTTACGAGGTCTTTGGCGAGGCTGGCCAAATCCTGGTCAGTCGTTTTGCTGAGACTGCAGGGATACAGGCTCCCCAAACTGCGGGCCTCGCGCGCGGCTTTCGCCGAGGGGATGGGCCGGTGCTCATTTTCCGGGCGCACCAGCTTGGGCAGCAGCACCTCACGCAGCTTGAGGCGGGCCATGTAATCGCTATTGCCGCCCAGGATGATGTCCGTGCCACGCCCGGCCATGTTGGTGGCGATGGTCACGGCGCCGGCCCGCCCGGCCTGGGCCACGATTTCGGCTTCCCGCTCCACGTTTTCTGGCTTGGCGTTTAGGAGGTTGTGGGGGATGTCTTGCTCAGCCAGCAGGGCTGATAGCAGCTCCGATTTCTCCACACTGGTGGTGCCCACCAGCACCGGCCGGCCCCCCTTGTGCACCTCGGCGGTTTCCAGGGCTACCGCTCGCCACTTGGCGGTTTCGGTTTTGTAAACCTGGTCGGTCCAGTCGGAGCGGGAGCGCACCCGGTTGGTGGGCACGATCGTGACTTCGAGCTTGTAGGTCTTCTCGAATTCCACTTCCTCGGTTTTGGCGGTACCGGTCATTCCGGCCAGGCGCGGGTAGAGCAGGAAGAAGTTTTGGTAGGTGATCGAGGCGAGGGTTTGGGTTTCGGGCTGGATCTCCAGCTGCTCCTTGGCCTCAATCGCCTGGTGCAGGCCGTCGCTCCAGCGCCTCCCTGGCATCACCCGGCCGGTGAATTCGTCCACGATCACCGCATCGCCATTGCGCACGATGTAGTTCACGTCCTTGGCAAACATCTCCTTGGCCTTGAGGGCATTGCCGATGAAGTGGGCCCAGGGGTCTTCTGGGTTGAAGAGATCGGTCACCCCCAGCTCCTGCTCGGCCTTGGCATAGCCCTCGTCGGTGAGGGTCACATTGCGCTGCTTCTCATCAACCTCGTAGTCGCCTTCGGGGTCGATGCCGTCTTTGCCCAGTTCGGCAGAGCGCTCCAGCAGCTCAGCCACCTCGGCGGCGCGGCGGTATTTCTCCTGGGGGCGCTCGATCTGGCCGGAGATAATCAGCGGCGTGCGGGCCTCGTCGATCAGGATCGAATCGACCTCGTCGATCACGCAGTAGTTGGGCTGGCGCTGCACCACCTCAGCGATGTCGCTGGCCATGTTGTCGCGCAGGTAGTCGAAGCCCAGCTCGCTGTTAGTGGCGTAGGTGATGTCGCAGGCGTAGTTGGCCCGGCGGGTGGTTGGCGTCATCTCCTGTTGAATCAGGCCCACCGAGAGCCCCAGGAAGCGGTGCACCTGGCCCATCCACTCGGCATCGCGTCGGGCTAGGTAGTCGTTGACTGTCACCACGTGAACGCCCCGGCCGGTAAGGGCGTTGAGGTAGGCCGGCAGGGTGGCCACGAGGGTTTTGCCCTCGCCGGTTTTCATCTCAGCGATTTGACCGTTGTGCAGCACCATGCCGCCGATCAGCTGCACATCGAAGTGCCGCATGCCCAGCACCCGCTTGCCGGCCT
>NZ_JAGQCP010000035.1:0-25225 GCF_024346255.1 Cyanobium sp. BA5m-10
CATCCAGAAAAAGCTTGCTCACCTCGCCAATGCGGCGGATGTTTTCCTCGCGGGCAGCATCGGAGAAGCCCAGGTCCTTGCAGAGGCCGTGGCGGATGTTGTCTCCATCCAGCACGTAGCAGCTGAGTCGCTGTTCAAACAGGGCGGAGTTCACGGCGTTTGCCAGGGTGCTTTTGCCCGAGCCGCTGAGGCCGGTGAACCAAAGGATGGCGCTGCGGTGGCCGCGCTGCAGGGCCCGGCCAGAGCGATCCACCGAGGTGTGGTGCCAGGCGATGTTGGTGGAGGCTCCCTGGGTGGTGACTTCGCCGTAGGTCGGGTTGGTGGGAGCGGCGGACATCGGCGCAGGGCGTTGGGACGGATGGGGACATTCTCTCCTGTGCCCCGCGTCAGGCCCTTGAGAGGTGCTTTGTTGTCTGGTGCACGAGGGCTGATTTTGATTCTAGAATTAAAATCTAGAAAAATTTTCCGCAATGGCTGTCAGCATCAAGAGCCCTCGGGTGGACGCCCTGCTCGAGCAGCTGCGGCAGCTCACGGGCAGAGGGTCCACGGAGATTGTGCGGGATGCCTTGGAGCTGGAGCTGCAGCGGCAGCGGTGGTTGAGCCGGCGCAGGCGCCTCAGTGCCGAGTTACCAGTCCTGCAGGATCAGGCCATTGAGACGGCCAAACCTTTTCATCCCGATTCGCTGTACGACGAGCAGGGCTTGCCATCGTGATTCTGGTTACTTCGCTGCTGCTGGCGATTCTTCAGCGAGAGCCGGGGTGGGAGCGACACCAGCAGACGCTCGAGGAGGCAGAGGTCCTACGCATGTCCGCAGGCACCCTGCAGGAGCTGCTGCTGGTTGCTCACTGCCGTGGAGTGCTCGAACCGATGCAGACCTTGCTGGATCTGATTGACCCCGATCTTGTGCCGGTGGATGCGGATCTGGCAGAGCGCGCTCTCGGCATCTTCAAGCGTTTTGGCAAGGGCCAGGGTCATCCGGCCCAGCTCAACTTCGGGGATTGTTTTGCGGCGGCCCTGGCTGAGCGTGACCAATTGCCCCTTGGCTACATCGGCGACGATTTCACCAAGGCGGGTTTCTGAGGTTGGTGGCGCTTGCCTTTCATCCCCCCGCCTGCTTGGGCCGGAAGCCCTCCTTCTCCAGCGCCGCCAGGGCCGGGGCCACCTGGTCGCCCTGCAGCTCGATCACGCCGTCTTTGACGGTGCCGCCTGTGCCGGCAACGGCCTTGAGCTGCTTGAGCAGTGTTTTCAGCTCGGCTTCCGGCGCCTCAAGGCCCGTGATCGCCGTCACCAGTTTTCCCCCTTTGCCTGCCTTGGTGCGTTGCACCCGCACCCGCTGCTGGGCCTTTGGGCTGGGTGCGCCCGCCGGGCCGGCCCCAGAGGCGGTGGGTCTGGCCGTGCTTGCGGCGTTGCTGCTGAATTCCTGCCAGCCGCCCTTCTTGGCCATGCCCAATCCTGCAACGCTGGTTCGGATTCTGGTCGGCGCAGCCTTCCCCGTGATCGCAATGCCCCCGGTTCGGGCCTTAACCCAGGGGTCTCGCCACGTCCGGGAATGCAATAAGTACAGCGCGGTCTTCCGTGACCAGCGGCACCCCCAGTTGCTGCGCAGCAGCCACAAATTCGCAGTCGTAGGCACTGCAGCGGCTGCTGTGAGCCAGCTGCAAGACCTGTTCGGACGCCACCGGTTCGTCCTGGCCAGCCAGCAGCACCTCTGCCCGTTGCATCAGCGCCACGGCCTGCGGGAGCAGGAGCAGGTCACGCCGCAGGTAAGTGGTGAGCACATTCCGCCACTCACTGCGCCAGAGCGGCGGTGCTGCCCAGCGGGGTTGATCGAGCAACAGAGCTTCTGCCAACTTTGTTTTGGGCCCTGGCAGCAGCAGATAGGCCAGCACGTTGGTGTCGACAACAATCAAGGCCGACCTTCGCACTTGAAGGCATCGATCTCAGCCGGATCAAAGCTGTGCCGAGCCAGGCTGTCGCGCAGGGTCCGAATCTCTCCTAGCTGCTGCTCTGCGGCCAAGTGGTCATGGCCTAGTCCGGCCTCCAGGCAAACGATCGCTTCATTGTTGAGGCTGCGCCGGTGCCGCTTGGCCGCCGCGGCGAGCCGGGCATGAAGCGCCTCGGGCAGGTTTTTGAGTGTGATGGTTTTGGCCACGGCAGCCAGCGATCTCAAGGCGATACAACCATTATGGATCCGTTCTGGACCCTTGCAGGCCGTGGTTCTGGATCGCCGTGCGTCGTCCAACGATGCTCGTGTGCTGGAAGCGCTGCTGCCGGCCGCTGGCTTCTTAGGCTTACAAGATCTGATAGCGCCACCGGTGACAAGCACCGTCTCTCCCATCTCCGCAGCCAGCGGCGTCGATCCAGCGGCCCTGGAGCGCGCAGCTCGCCCAAACAGCCTGGGCCGCTACGGCCAGTTCGGCGGCCAGTACGTGCCGGAAACCCTGATTCCCGCTCTTGCGGAGCTGGAGCAGGCCGCGGCTGAGGCCTGGAAGGATCCGGCCTTCACCGACCGGCTCAACCACCTGCTGCGCACCTATGTGGGGCGCCCCAATCCCCTCTATGAGGCCGAGCGGCTAACGGAGCACTACCGCCGGCCCGAGGGCGGCCCGCGCATCTGGCTGAAGCGGGAAGACCTCAACCACACCGGCGCCCATAAGATCAACAACGCTCTTGGGCAGGCGCTGCTGGCACTGCGCATGGGCAAAAAGCGGATCATTGCCGAGACCGGCGCTGGCCAGCACGGCGTGGCCACCGCCACCGTGTGCGCCCGCTTCGGGCTGGAGTGCGTCGTTTACATGGGCGCCGAGGACATGCGCCGTCAAGCCCTCAATGTTTTCCGCATGCGGCTGCTGGGGGCAACGGTGCAACCTGTGACTGCCGGCACTGCCACCCTCAAGGACGCCACCAGTGAGGCGATCCGCGACTGGGTCACCAACGTGGAGAGCACCCACTACATCCTCGGCTCGGTAGCTGGGCCCCACCCCTACCCGATGCTGGTGCGCGATTTCCACGCGGTGATCGGTGAGGAAACCAAGCGCCAGTGCCACGAGGCCTTTGGCCGCAATCCCGATGTGCTGGTTGCCTGTGTGGGCGGTGGCTCCAACGCCATGGGCCTGTTCCATCCCTTCGTGCAGGACACGGACGTGCGTCTGGTGGGGGTTGAGGCCGCCGGCGATGGCGTGGCCACCGGCCGCCATGCCGCCACCATCACCGAGGGCCGCGTTGGGGTGCTTCACGGCGCCATGAGCCTGCTGCTGCAGGACGAGGAGGGCCAGGTGCAGGAGGCCCACTCGATCAGCGCCGGCCTCGATTACCCCGGCGTCGGCCCCGAGCACAGCTACCTCAAAACCATCGGCCGGGCTGAATACGGCGCCGTGACAGACACCGAGGCACTGGACGCCCTGCAGCTTCTGTGCCGGCTGGAGGGCATCATCCCGGCACTGGAAACGGCCCACGCCTTCGCCTGGTTGGAGAAGCTCTGCCCCACCTTGGCCCCCGGCACTGAGGTGGTGCTTAACCTCTCGGGCCGCGGCGACAAGGACGTGAACACTGTGGCCGAGAAGCTCGGCGACAAGATGGGGGGCTGATTCAAGCCTGTTGGGATCAGCCCAGAACTGGGAAGTCGAAACGATTGCCGAATAGCGAAAACAGCACCTGCCACAGGTTGGGGTGCTCCTTGATCTCCTCGGCCGCCGCGTTCTCGATTGTTTGCAGCTGATCGGGGCTCAGTTCGAGGCCGGTGGCAAGACGAGAAAGGATCGCGCGCTCTTGCTCGCAGATGAATTCATCGTCCTGCTGCTGTCTTGATGCGGAAGCCACCATCACGGCGGTTTTCATGGCCAGTTCCCGTTGCTCCGGATTTATCAAAGCTGCCAGATCCTCGATGCAGGAGGGATCAGATAATTGATCTTCCCAATTAATAATTTTGGCCTGAAGTTTGTATTGTTTGCTCAGAGAGTCCAAGAGGTTCTCTTCTTCAAGAGATACCCCACCATCGGCAAGGGCAACCAGATTGAGAATTCTCAGGATCACTCCTGCTGATTGGAGGTCCATTAACTGGTTGAGCTGATGTTTGAAATCAGTTTACCGGCTTTGACTGGTGAAATATTTGGCGCTGCGATTGATCGCCAAGGGCCCGATCTAGCGCAAAAGCCTTTCCAGCGCCTGGGCCACCGAGCCCACGGCGGCTCGGGCCGTGGCATAGGCCATGCGCATCGGCCCCACCAAGGCCACCTGGCCCACGCCGCCGTCGCCGCTGCGGTAGTTGGCCTGCACCACGGCGCACTGGTGCAGGGCCCGGTGGGGATGCTCGGCGCCGATCCAAATGCCTGGCTGGGGTAGGAGCTGTTGGGGCGCATCCTCCACCAGCTCCACTAAGGGGCGCAGGCTGAGGGTTTGGCTGAATTCCGGCTGGGCAAGCAGGCCAGCGAGGCCCATGGCTACAGCGCCTTCGCCCTCCAGCTGGCGCGACTGCCCATGACTAGCCAGCGCTTGACGCAGCACGGCGCCGCTGCTGGTCAGGTGGGAGGGCAGGGCGGCCCAGTCGATGCTGCCGCCCTCGAGTTGGACCGCGACCCAGCGCTCAAGGGACGCCAGTTCCGCTACTGCAAGGCAGGGCAGCCGCAAGTTGAGGCTGCTGGCTGTGGAGCCCCCCTCCACCAGGAACACCAGCAGGCGTTCACCACTGGCTACCAGTCGGAGGGCCTGCAGCTGGGACTGCTGGCGTTGGGGCCTGGTGATCAGGCTGAGCAGGCCCGTGAGATCTGCCAGGCGCCGGCTTAGATGCAGGAGCAGATCGTCGAGGGCTGCCCACTGCAGACTGAGTCCGGTGAGTTCGCGCTCCAGCTGCAGGGCGGCCGCGCCTGGTGCGGGCAGCAGCTGATCAACGTAGGTGCGATAGCCCTGCTGGCTGGGGATTCGGCCAGCGGAGGGGTGGGGCTGGGTGAGCAGGCCACGCTGCTCCAGGGCTCCCATGGCTGAGCGCACCGTTGCCGGGCTGGCCTGCAGGCCAAAACGGCGCACCAGGGTCTGGCTGCCCACCGGCTCCATCGTGTCGACGTAGTGGCGCACGGCGAGCTGCAGTACTTCCTGCTGCCGGGCGGGCAAGGGCCTGGGTGAGGCGGACTGCAAGCGGGCGCCGCTGGAGTGAGGCGATCGTACGCAGCCCTGCGGGTGTCAGTAGCGGGGTACGGCTGGATCGACCTCCACACTCCAGGCATCGATGCCCCCTTGCACATTCCAGACGTCACCAAAGCCGTGTTCCTGCATCAGCCAGCAGCCCAGATGCCAGCTGCGCACGCCGGCGTGGCACAGCACGGCTACGGGGCGGTCGCGGTCGAGCAGCTGGTTGAGCTGGCCAATCCATTCGTTAGATCGGCCCAGGGGCAGATGCACCACGGCATGGGGCAGGCGGGCCAATTCCAGTTCGGTGTCTTCGCGCACGTCCACCAGCTGGATCGCCTCGCCCCGCTCCAGCCGCTCTTGCAGGTCGCGGGCCCGGATTGTCTGCGGTGTCGTTTCGATAGGTGCCATGGCGGGCAGACGGGGTGGCTTGGGGTCAAGATGGACCCATCCTGCGTGGGGCGCATGAAGGCCCGCCCGTTTTTGGCGGTCGTGCTGGCGGTGACATTGCTGTTGCTGAGCCTGGCGGCGGGTGGCTGGTGGCTGGTGCTGCAGCACTCCCCCTTGCAACTGCAGCACCAGCAGCTGGTGTCGCCCCGGGCGGCCCGCTTTGTGCCCCGCCAAGCCGCTCTGAGCCTCTATCTGCTCAGCGATGGTGAGCAGCTGGTGGGCTACGCCCGGGCGGTGGCTCCCCCCCGCCAGCGGCGCCAGGCGGCTGAGGCGGTCGCGGGTCTTAGGGATGGTGCTTTCGCCGCCGCCGGCCTCGACTATCCCGGCGAGCTGGCCCCCTGGCTGGGCCGCGAACTTGGCTTTGCCCTACTAGCTTCCGAGCCCGGGGCGGCCCCCGCTGGCTGGTTGCTGGCCCTGCGCAGTCGCGACGCTGACGGCGCCCGCCGTTTCCTGCAGCGCTTCTGGCAGACCCGCAGTCTTGCTGGCACCGACCTGCAGATCAGCAGTTACCGCGGCATGGGCTTGATCAGTGGCCGTGGTGCCCTGGTGGGCACCAGCCCGGTGCCAATCGCTACGGCGCTGATCGATGACGACCTGGTGTTGATCGCGTCGGGCCGGGGGGTGCTGGAGCAGGCCCTCGACGTCTCCCAGATCGATGAGCTCAACCAGGCGGCCAGCCCCCGCTTTAAGCAGGCGGTTCAACGCCTTGACCAGGGGGCGCTGCTGCTAACAGCACGACCGGAAACGCTGGGGCCCTGGTTGGGGTTGCCGGCTGAGTTCACGGCGCCTGGGGTAGTGCAGGAGCTGGTGGCCAGCCTGCGCCCCCACAACCGCTCCTTGGAGCTGGATGCCCTGCTCCAGCTCGCTGCAGATGCCGCAATGCCGGCTCCCTCGGCGGATGGCACTGCGGAAATTGACCCCACAGGAGCGGCTTTACTAGCGGCCCTGCAGGGCCCCTCAGAGAGCTTGGCCCTGGTGCAGCGCCCCGCCGCTTGGCCGGCCTACTGGCAGCCCCTGCTGGCGGCGGTGCTGCAGGCCGAGCCGGGATCGTTCCCGGCCCTGGTGGCTGCCGCCGCCGATGGCCCGCTGCTGCGCAGTGAGGCAAGTGAGGGCTGGTTGCTGGGCACTGGCGCCGACCAACCGCAGCCGGACGCCCTCGCTGGGGTGCTCGCCGCCGAGGGATTGATCGCCGCGCCGCTGCCGGTGGAAGGGGATCCCGATCTGCGGGTCTGGACCAGGCTGGAGGCTGGCCAGGCTGGACGCCGATTCGCCCGCGGCGATGCCAACCAGCTGCAGGCCAGCCTGGAGGGCGCCCGCTCCAGCCAGGGCCGACTGGCTTGGTGGGGTCAGACCCTGGCGGTGCTGCAGGAGCAGCGTGACTCCCGCAAGCCGCCCCGGCTGCGGCTGGAGCAGCTCGCTGGCCTCGATCTACCCCAGGCTCCCCTGCAGTGGGCTATGGCGGCGGGCCGGGCCCAGCCCTTGCTGCAGCGCTGGAGCACCTGGCAGCTTTTGTCGGCCCTGGCCGGCCAGCCCCTGGCCCCGGCCGTGCAGAGCCTGAGCCTGGGCTGGGAAGCGCAGCCTGATGCCAACCTGCACCTCAAGGCCCGCCTTGAATTCGGTTGATGGCTAAAGCTGAGCGCGAACTGCTGCTCTGGCGCCATGGCATCGCTGAAGATCGCCATCCTGATCGCCCTGATCAGGAGCGGGCCCTTACGGCTGAAGGCCGTCAGCGCACTGCGGCCGTGGCGGCGGAGTTGTGCCGCTTGCAGCTCCACTGTGATCGCATGCTGAGCAGCCCCCTGCGGCGGGCGCTGCAGACCGCTGAAATTGGCGTGGCGGCTGGTCTAGCGCCGGCGATGGAGTTGGAGGATCGCCTGGCGCCGGGTGGTGATCCGCTGCCGCTGCTGCAGGAGGGCACTTGGCAGCGCCTTGGCCTGGTGGGCCATGAGCCAGACCTGGGCGAGCTGGCCTCGAGCCTGCTGGGGTTGCCGGCGGGCACAATTTCTCTGCGCAAGGCAGGCATCGTGCTGCTGCGCCTGGGCCCAACCGGGGCCAGCCTGGAGGCCCTAATTGGCCCACGGTTGCTGCGGCTACGGCGGGATGGCCAGCGGCAGCCGTAAGTTCGCCTTAGTGAGTGCGGTGGAGAAGCTTGGTAGTAACAGGAGCGGCTACCCCAGCCCCATTTCGGCCGGGTTTGGAAGGGGTGCCGGCTACCCAGTCGTCGATCTGCGACATCGATGGCCAGCGGGGGGTGCTCACCTATCGCGGTTACCCCGTAGACCAGCTGGCATCCAGCAGCTCCTTCCTGGAGACGGCCTATCTGCTGATCTGGGGCGAGCTACCCACTACTGAGCAGCTGCAGGAGTTTGAGCAGGAGGTGCAGATGCACCGCCGGGTCAGCTTCCGCATTCGGGACATGATGAAGTGCTTCCCCTCCGGGGGGCATCCGATGGATGCGCTGCAGAGCAGCGCCGCCTCCCTGGGCCTTTTTTATTCCCGTCGAGCCCTCGACAACCCCGAATACATCGTTTCGGCGGTGGTGCGGCTGATCGCCAAGATCCCCACGATGGTGGCGGCCTTCCAGCTGATCAGGAAGGGTCAAGATCCGATCCAGCCCCGCGACGACCTGGCCTACGCCGCCAATTTTCTCTACATGCTCACGGAGCGGGAGCCCGATCCGCTGGCGGCCCGCATCTTTGACGCTTGTCTAATCCTGCACGCTGAGCACAGCCTCAACGCCAGCACCTTCAGCGCCCGAGTGACGGCCAGCACCCTCACCGACCCCTATGCCGTGGTGGCGTCAGCGGTTGGCACCCTGGCGGGCCCCCTGCACGGCGGTGCCAATGAAGATGTGCTGGAGATGCTCGGCCAGATCGGCAGCCCAGATCAGGTGGCGCCCTGGCTGGATCGGGCGATTGCCGGCAAGCAAAAAATCATGGGTTTTGGCCACCGGGAATACAAGGTCAAGGACCCCCGGGCTGTGATTCTCCAAAGTCTGGCGGAGCAGCTCTTTGACCAGTTCGGTCACGATCCGATGTACGACCTAGCCCGCAAGCTGGAGGAGGTCGCGGCCGAGCGCCTGGGGCCTAAGGGAATTTTCCCCAACGTCGACTTTTATTCAGGCCTTGTGTACCGCAAGCTCGGTATCCCTGAAGACCTCTTCACGCCCATTTTTGCTATCGCCCGCACGGCTGGCTGGCTGGCCCATTGGAAGGAGCAGCTGGGGGCTAATCGCATCTACCGGCCCTCCCAGATCTATACCGGTCAGCCCTCCCGTGACTGGCAGCCCGTGGGGGCCCGCTAAGTTGACCCCATCTAAGCTGCCGCCATGCTGACCACCACGGCTCCGGGCCTGGATCTAGAGGCCAGTTTTGAGCAGGCCCTGCAGGGCTTCGGCCTGAGTCCTGCCGCCGCCCACCTGTTGTGGCTGCCCCTGCCCATGGTGCTGGTGCTGGTTGCGGCCGTGGTGGGCGTGCTGGTCAACGTCTGGCTGGAGCGCAAGATCTCAGCAGCGGTGCAGCAGCGCATTGGTCCTGAATACGCCGGCGCTTTAGGGGTGCTTCAGCCGATGGCCGATGGCCTGAAGCTGGTGTTCAAGGAAGACATCATTCCGGCCCGGGCTGATGGCCTGCTGTTCACCCTCGGCCCAGTGCTGGTGCTGATTCCGGTGATTCTCAGCTGGTTGGTGGTGCCCTTCGGCCAGCACCTGCTGATCAGCAACGTTGGCATCGGTATTTTTCTTTGGATCTCCCTGAGCAGCATCCAGCCAATCGGCCTGCTGATGAGCGGCTACGCCTCCAACAACAAGTATTCGCTGCTGGGCGGTCTGCGGGCGGCGGCCCAGTCGATCAGCTACGAGATCCCCCTGGCCCTGGCTGTGCTGGCCGTGGTGATGATGAGCAACTCGCTCAGCACCGTTGACATCGTCAACCAGCAGACCGGCGCTGGCATCCTCAGCTGGAACATCTGGCGTCAGCCGGTGGGCTTCGTGATCTTCTGGATCTGCGCCCTAGCCGAATGTGAGCGCCTGCCCTTTGACCTTCCTGAGGCGGAAGAGGAGCTGGTGGCTGGCTACCAGACCGAGTATTCGGGCATGAAGTTCGCCCTCTTCTATCTCGGCAGCTACATCAACCTGGTGCTCTCGGCCCTGCTGGTGTCGGTGCTTTACCTAGGCGGCTGGGGTTTCCCCATCCCCGTGGAGTGGCTGGCCAGCTGGCTGCACCAGCCGATAGATGCACCCTTGGTGCAACTGATCACCGGCTCGGTAGGCATCGTCATGACGGTGCTAAAGGCCTACCTGCTGGTGTTTCTGGCGATCCTGCTGCGCTGGACCACGCCACGGGTGCGCATCGACCAGCTGCTCGATCTGGGCTGGAAGTTTCTGCTACCGATTGCCCTGGTCAACCTGCTGATCACGGCAGCGCTCAAGCTGGCCTTCCCGGCTGTGTTTGGCGGCTGACCGCGCCTGAGCACCAGCTTTTCTCCAGACCAGCCATCATGGGCTGACCCATTCCGACCGCCTCCCCCCAGAGCCAACTCCATGTTCGGGTTTCTCAAGAAAGTCGGTGACTACACCCGCGATGCGGTGGGTGCGGCCAACTACCTGACCCAGGGTCTGGCGGTGACCTTTGATCACCTGCGGCGCCGGCCGATCACCGTTCAGTACCCCTACGAGAAGCTGATCCCCTCCGAGCGCTATCGGGGCCGCATCCACTACGAATTCGACAAGTGCATCGCCTGTGAGGTGTGTGTGCGGGTCTGCCCGATCAACCTGCCGGTGGTGGATTGGGTGATGAACAAAGCCACCAAGAAAAAGGAGCTGCGCAACTACTCGATTGACTTCGGGGTGTGCATTTTTTGTGGCAACTGCGTGGAGTACTGCCCCACCAACTGCCTGTCGATGACCGAGGAATACGAGCTGGCAGCTTTTGATCGCCACAGCCTCAACTTCGACAACATCGCCCTTGGTCGCCTGCCTACCAGTGTCACCAGCGATCCGGCCGTAGTTCCCCTGCGGGAGTTGGTCTACCTGCCCAAGGGAGTACTGGATCCTCACGATGTGCCGGATACGGCGCCGCGGGTGGGCAAACTGCCCGAGCAGGTGCTCGAATCCCTGCCTAGCGGAGACGCGTCATGACTATCGCCTCCATTACCCAGCTGATCTGCTTCGTTGCTCTCTCCGCCACCTTGGTGCTTGGAGCCCTCGGGGTGGTGTTGCTGCCCAACATTGTTTATTCGGCCTTCCTGCTGGGCGGAGTATTTCTTTCGGTGGCAGGTCTCTACCTGCTGCTAAACGCCAGTTTCGTGGCAGCGGCCCAGGTGCTCGTCTATGTGGGCGCCGTCAACGTGCTGATCCTGTTCGCGATCATGCTCGTCAATAAAAAGGAAAATCTGGCGGCCATTCCCGGGCTTGGTCTACGGCGTCTGCTCTCCGGCGCTGTCTGCGGTGGCTTGTTTTTGCTGCTGATTCGGGTGGCCTTCACTACCCCTTGGCCCCTACCTGGCCCAGAACCCGTGGGCGAGGAGGCCACGATTCGCATTGGCGAGCACCTCTTCAGTGACTACCTACTGCCCTTTGAGCTGGCTTCGGTGCTGCTGCTGATGTCGATGATCGGCGCCATCGTTTTGGCCCGCCGCGATGTGCTCAGCAGCGATGTGATCACAGGTGAGGCAGTCGATCAGGGCCTGATCGAGAAGGAGCGCACCCCCCTGTTGCTGGAAAACTCTCCTCGCTAGCGGGCGTTTCCGCGCCCTCTCAGCCTCACTGCCACCGCCATTATTGCCACCGTCATCGTTGCCACCGTCATGGAGTTCACCATCCCCACCACCATCCCCCTCCAGGCCTACCTGGCCCTGGCGGCGATTTTGTTTTGCACCGGTGTCTGGGGATTGATCAACAGCCGCAATGCGGTGCGCGTGTTGATGAGCATTGAGCTGATGCTTAATGCCGTCAACATCAACCTGATGGCTTTCTCCAACTATCTTGATGGCCAGCTGATCCGCGGCCAGGTGTTTGCCATCTTCGTTATCACCGTGGCCGCGGCTGAAGCGGCCGTTGGTCTGGCGATCCTGCTCTCCCTCTATCGCAACCGCGAAACGGTTGATATGGAGCGCTTCAACCTGTTGCGCTGGTAGCCGGTCCTTTAGCGATGCGGCTTGAGCGGGTCTGGCTGATTTCTAGGTCTGGCAGCCAGGCGGCCAACCGCCAGGCCAAGCGCTGTGCAGAAGACCTGGCGGCCCAGGGGGTGCACGTGGTGGTGGCCTCCAGTGGCCTGGCCCGCAATCCCTTTCCCGGCTTGCTGGCCACGGAAGCCGAGCTGCCCGATCTAGCCCTGGTGCTGGGGGGCGATGGCACCGTGCTCGGTGCGGCACGCCATCTGGCCCCCCTCGATGTGCCGATCCTCAGTTTCAATGTGGGCGGCCACCTCGGCTTCCTCACCCACGATCGCCGTCTGCTGCGCCTGAGCACCGACGCCCTCAAGATCGAGGAGCACAGCCTCTGGGACCGGCTGCGTCAAGACCGCTTTGCCTTGGAGCGGCGCATGATGTTGCAGGCCCATATCGACCGGGGAGACGGCGTTGATGTCTCAGAGATCGGCCATCTGGCTCTCAACGACTTCTATTTCCGGCCCTGCCTCGATGAGGTCTCCCCCACCTGTTTGCTGGAGCTGGAGATCGATGGTGAGGTAGTGGATCAATACCGCGGCGACGGCCTGATCATTGCCACTCCCACCGGCTCCACTGGCTATTCCATGGCTGCCGGTGGGCCGATCCTGCACCCGGGCATCGAAGCGATCGTGGTTAATCCGATCTGCCCGATGAGCCTCTCGAGCCGGGCCGTGGTGGTGCCGCCTAGGGCCCAGCTTTCGGTGTGGCCCCTGGGCGAAACCAGTCGCCGGGTCAAGCTTTGGAAAGATGGCGCCCACGCCACCGTGCTTGAACCCGGCGATCGGGCCTTGGTGGAGCGCAGCCCTCACCCGGCCCTGCAGGTGCTGCTGGAGCAAAGCCCCTCCTACTACCGCACCCTCACCCACAAGCTGCATTGGGCTGGCAGTCTCACCGCCATTGAGCCGTCCCACAATTAACCCCCCCTGCTGCCCCCCGCCCGAAATCGCCCCATGGCCCTGGAAATTGAACGCCGCTTTCTGGTGCAGGGGCTGGACTGGCGCCGCCATATCTGCTGGCAAGCCCAGCTGCAGCAGGGCTACCTGGTGGCGAGCGCCGATGGCTTCACCGTGCGGGTGCGCCGTGCCAGCGGTGAAGAGGCCGTAGCCGGTGCCTGGCTCACCCTCAAGGCCCGCACCGAGCAGCTTCTTGAAGCCCCGGGCCTGCTGCCGGAGGGATTGGTGCGCCAGGAATTCGAATATGCCATTCCAGAGGCGGATGCTGCTGCCCTGCTGGCGTTAGCGCCCCAGGGCCTTTGCAAAGTGCGCTACGGCCTTGATCTGCCAGGTGGGGAGTGGGTGCTCGACGTCTTTGAGGGTGCGAATGCACCGCTGGTGGTGGCCGAGGTGGAACTGGAGCCGCAGGGGCTGGTGCAAGGCCTGGCCCTCCAGCCGCCCGCCTGGTGCGGGCGTGAGCTAACTGGGCGCCATGAGCTAAGCAATGCGGCCCTGGCCCGCCGGCCCCTGGCTCTCTGGCCAGAAGCGGAGCGCTTGGCCCTGTTCGAGCCTGCAGCTAGCTAATTTTGCCGGGTTCAATCGAGCAGCAGTTGAAGCCGTCACGGCAGATTTTGCCGTGGTCCATGGCCCAATTCAGCAGGGCTACCCGGTTCTTGGCGCCTGTTTTGGTGAAGACGTTGCTCACGTGGTTGTCCACGGTGCGCTTGCTGATCGTCAGCGATTCGGCGATCTCCTGGTTGGTTAGGCCCTTAGCCACCAATTCAATTATCTCAATTTCCCGCTCCGAAAGCTCATGGCGCACCTGGCCGAGGGAGCCTCCCGTGGCGTGATTGGAATCCATGGGCCCAAGTCGAGCGCTTGCCAGCACTGTAGGCAGGGCGCTGTTCCATGATGGTCCTAAGTGGCGCGATTGGTTTGTTGCTTCAACGGGCACTTGCTAGCGGGCAGCCAGCTCTCACCGCAGAGGTGATGCCACCTAGGGGAGGGGATCCCTCGCGCTCATTGGCGGCCGCAGGGTCCCTGCGGGGCTGGGTCCATGCGGTAAACGTCACTGATGGCAGCCGCGCCGTGATGCGGATGAGCAGCCTGGCCCTATGCCGCCTGCTGCTTGACGCCGGCATCGAGCCGGTGCTGCAGCTGGCCTGCCGCGATCGCAACCGCATTGCCCTGCAGGCCGAATTACTCGGTGCCCATGCCTTGGGCGTGCGCAACCTGCTCTGCCTCACCGGCGATCCCGTGCGGGCCGGCGACCAGCCCGGGGCCCGCCCGGTGAATGAGCTGGAGGCGGTGCGGTTGTTGCAGCTGGTACAGCACTTCAATGGCGGGCAGGATCCGGTGCAAGGTGAGCTGCCCGATGGACCCACCGACCTATTTGCCGGTGCAGCTGCCGATCCCCAGTCGGCTAGTTGGAGTGGTCTCAAGAGCCGGCTGCTGCGCAAGAAGCAGGCCGGTGCCCGCTTCATTCAAACCCAGATGGTGATGGACGCTGAAGCTCTCAAGCGCTTTGTTGGTGACCTCGCCGCACCGCTTGATCTGCCCGTGCTGGCGGGTGTGTTTTTACTCAAATCGGCCCGCAACGCCGCCTTCATCAACCGGGTGGTGCCTGGCGCCAACATTCCCCAGGCCGTGATCGACCGGCTGGCTGCGGCGCCAGATCCGGCGGCAGAGGGCGTAGCTATCGCCGCGGAACAGGTGGGCGCCTATCTCCAGATTGCCCAGGGGGTACATCTGATGGCCATTAAGGCTGAGGAGCGAATTCCGGCGATCCTGCGGCAGGCAGGCCTGAAGCCCCTAGCGCTGGGCTAGTTGGAGTTGCTCAGGGCCAGATCGGTGCCCAGTAGTTCGGCCATCGCCTTCTGCTGCGGCGATGGCGACACCACATCCTGCCGGCGCACATCGGTGATCAGCCAGTCGAGGGCGGCCTCCTGTAGGTCGAAGTGGTCGCCGTTGCGGTCAACGCAATAGCGGCCAAACACCAGCTTCTCCACCAGACGCACTCCAGCCCCGATGCGGGAGTAGTCAAAGATGATCGAGTTGTCGATTGTGGCTCCTTCGCAGATGTGGCAATTGGGGCCAATCATCGCCGGGCCAATGATTGTGGCGCCATTTTCAATGCGAGTCATGCCGCCCACATAAATGGGGCCGGTGATATTGATCTGATCCCAGTCAGCGGCCACGTTGAGGCCGGCAAATACCCCTGGCCGCACTTCCTTGCCAGGGATCTGCACTTGACGCACCTGGCCCTGCAAAACGCTGCGGATTGCCTGCCAGTAATCCGGCACCTTGCCTATATCAACCCATTCAAACTCCATCGGCAGGGCGTAGAAAGCTGCGCCGGCCTCCACCAGTTTGGGAAATAGGTCGGAGCCGATATCGAAGGGCTGGTTGCTTGGCACAAAGTCGAGCACCTCTGGCTCGAAGATATAAATGCCGGTGTTGATCATGTCGCTGGCGGCCTCATCAACCGCCGGCTTTTCCTGGAAGGAGCGCACCCTGCCGTCGTCGTCTGTGACGACTACGCCATAACTGCTCACCTGATCCTTGGGAACTCGCTTGGTGATCATGCTGGCCATGGCGCCCTTGGCCTTATGGCGACGTACCGCTTCGCACAGATCAAGGTCGATCAGGGCATCACCGCAAAGCACCACAAAGGTGTCGTCGAAGAAGCGCTGGAAATTCTGGATCTTCTTCAGCCCTCCTGCTGATCCCATCGCGTCGCCGATCAGCTCACCGTCTTCGATGCGGCCTTCAAAGCTGTAGGCGATTTCAACACCGAAGCGCTGACCATCGCGGAAGTAGTTCTCGATCTCCTCAGCCAGGTGAGAGACGTTCACCATGATTTCGGTGAACCCATGCTCCCGCAGCAGCTCCAGCAGAAACTCCATCACGGGTTTCTGCAGGATGGGGATCATCGGCTTGGGGATCGTGTGCGTAATGGGCCGCACACGTGTTCCCTTGCCAGCAGCCAGGATCATCGCCTTCATGGGCGCCAGCCTAGACGCACCACTTAAGCCGCCAGCGCCTGCTCCGCCGCACCGAGGGCTGGCACTAGGGGCAGTTGGCGGGTCTCGCCAGGATTGAGCAGGCGCCGCAGGTGCAGAGGGCCAAACAGCCCGCCCTGCTGGTCGAGTTCCACCTTGCCCTGGTGGCAGAGAAACAACAGAGCCCAGAACACCCCCACCCGGTCCCGGTCCAGCTCGGCGTCCGCAGCCTTGGCTTCCACGTGGGCAGCCCAGTCCTGCACCAGCTCGTTGAAGCCGGCCCAGTCGTGGGCTGGATCCCAGCTAAGTAAAAACTGGCTGAGAGCAGCGGTGGTTTCCGGCAACTTCTCGCGGTGCGCCAGGGCCGCTACCTGCTCAATCGCGGCCCTTTCGCTGTAGCGCTTGGGGCGGTGGCGCGGCCGAATCCGACCCTCGTCCGCTTCGAGTCGCTCGGCGATGTCCTCGAGCTGGCGGATCAATTCCCCCAGGGTCACCGGTCGTTGTAGGGGTGGCGGCGCTACGGGCCGGCGCCAGAGGTGCCTTTCCGGTCGCTGAGGCAGGGCCAGGGCGGGGTTCACCAGCCAGCCTTGGCCATCGGCATCGAAATCAAAGCCGATGTCGTCCTGGTCTGGAGCTTCCTGCGCAAAGGTGGCCGCTTCCAGCACCTCGGCTTTGAGGCTCACCAACACCGAGGCCGCCAAAAAGGCCTCACTGGTTTCAGCTAGGTCCTGTTCGTAGCTGCCGCCCCGGCTTGGAGCGTTTGCTACCACCAGGCGGGGCACCTCAATGCGCTGGCGCAGCTGGTCGAGAAAACCATCCACCACGGCGATCACGTCCACATCCCATGGGTCGATATCGCCCCGCTCTGCCGCATCCTGGAGCAGGCGTATGGCCAATCTTGCGCCTCCTTCAGCCAATGGTGCCCCGAGGCCTCCGCTGAGTCATTGGCCGCACGCTACCGGTGCTGGCCATTTCGCACCAGCACCCCTGCCAAAGCACCACAGCTGGGGTCAGCCAACTGACACGGTCACGGCTTCGTCGGCATCGGGACTGGTGGGAGCCGAGCTTTGCCCGGCCGCTGGCAGCAGCCCCAGCTGGGCATCCAGCGTGGCTCGGTAGCGCTGCAGGTCGTTTTCCAGCTCCTGGATTCGCACCTGTTGGGCGGTGAATTCGCCCTGGCTCTGCACCGCTTCCACCTTGCGCACCACCCCGGTCCACACCGCAAACACCCAGGCAGCGGTGGCGCCGATGCCGCCAACTAGGAGCAGCAGGGCGGCTAGGGGCAGGGTGCCGCTCAGTCCTGGCAGGAAGTGGACCGTGGTGGGGGCTGTGTTCTCCAGGGTGAACATCACCATGGCTAGGCCAAAGCTGAAGATCAGCAGAAAGTTCAGCTGTTTCATCTCAGGAGCGTAATTAGACCAACCCAGGGGTGAACTCACCGCGGGCTATCTGCACAGTTTTGTTACCCAGGGAGGCGGATCAGGCCGGCAGGGCCGGCGCCGAAAGCAGCGGTTGGCGAATCAGATCGCCCGGCGGCGGCTGAATCACCTTGGCTAGGGCGGTGGTCTCCCGCTGCACGAGGGCCTCGATCGAAGCCCTGTAGGTGTCGGTCATCACCCTGGGGTAGAGGCCGATGCCCACGATCGGCACCAGCAGACAGCTGATCACGTAGATCTCCCGGGGCTCCGCATCCACCAGGTGGGTGTGGGAGGCGAGCTCAGTGTTTTCCTTGCCGAAGAAGATTTCCCGGAGCATCGAGAGCAGGTACACCGGGGTGAGGATCACGCCCACCGCCGCTAGAGCCGCCATCACGATGCGGAAGCTGAGCGAATAGGCCTCGCTGGTAACGAAGCCCGTGAACACCATCAGCTCGGACACAAAGCCGCTCATGCCTGGTAGGGCAAGGGAGGCCAGGGAGCAGATAGTCCACAGGGCAAACATCTTGCGCATCTTCTGGCCAACCCCGCCCATGTCGTCGAGCTGCAGGGTGTGGGTGCGGTCGTAGGTGGCGCCCACCAGGAAGAACAGGCTGGCTCCGATCAGGCCGTGGCTGATCATTTGCAACATGGCCCCACTGGTGCCCAGGGCACTGAAGCTGCCGATGCCGATCAGCACGAAGCCCATGTGGCTGATCGAGCTGTAAGCGATCTTGCGCTTGAGGTTGCGCTGGGCAAACGAGGTGAGAGCGGCGTAGATGATGTTCACCACCCCCAGTACCACCAGCAGCGGCGCAAATTGGGCATGCCCCTCGGGGAGCAGCTGCACGTTGAAGCGCAGCAAGGCGTAGCCCCCCATCTTCAGCAAGATGCCTGCCAGCAGCATGTGCACCGGAGCCGTGGCCTCGCCGTGGGCATCGGGCAGCCAGGTGTGCAGGGGCACGATCGGCAGCTTCACCCCAAAGGCGATCAGCAGGCCTGCGTAGGCGAATAGCTGGAACTTCGTTGAGAAGTCCTTGGCCATCAGGTCCGTGTACTCAAAGCTGGGGGTGCCACCGCCGTAGAAGGCCATCGCCAGGCCCACCACCAAAATGAACAGGGAGCTACCGGCTGTGTAGAGGATGAATTTGGTGGCTGCGTACTGACGCTTTTTGCCGCCCCAGATAGCCAGCAGCAGATACACCGGCAACAGCTCCAGCTCCCAGGCCAGGAAGAACAGCAGCATGTCCTGCACGGCGAACACGGCGATCTGGCCGCCATCCATGAGCAGCAGCAGGAAATAAAAGAGCTTGGGCTTGAAGGTCACCGGCCAGGCCGCCAGAGCCGCCAGGGAGGTGATGAAGCTGGTGAGCAGGATCAGGGGCATCGAGATGCCGTCCGCCCCCAGCGACCAGGCCAACCCCAGGCTGGGCAGCCACTGAACCCGCTCCACCAGCTGCAGTCCTTCGACCGCCGGGTCATAGCCGTTGAGGTAGGCCCCCACGGTGATCAAGAAGGTGATCAGGGTGATGCCAAGGGCATACCAGCGAATCCGCTTGCCGTCGCCGGCATCGGGAATGAAAGGAATTACCAGGGCCGCTGCGATCGGGAAAAGGATCGACGCGCTCAACCATGGGAAGGGCACGAACCAGGCCTCACCGTTTGATCGGAGTGTAGAAATGCAGTCGGGCCCGGCACTCTGCTGATGGGGGTTGTCACACAGAGTTGTGTGTCCTGCCCCCTGCTTCGCTGATCCGCTGGCACGCGCTTTGCGCTCACGCCAGGGGATCAGCGAAGCAGGGGGCAGGCGTTGTCGCGAGGCAGGGAAGGCTCTGGTGCGGCAGGGCGCGGCTTGAGGCTCGCTGGACTGTGCGGCCGAGGCCGTGTTGCCCGCGTAGCAGGCGTAACGGCCGAACCGCTCAGCCCAGCGAGCCGAACAGAACCACCAGGGCGATGACACCGCCAAACACGATCAGGGCATAGAACTGGGCCCGGCCGGTTTCGAAGTATTTGAGACCCTCGCCGCTGCCCAGGGTCACCAGGCCGGTGAGGTTTACGACCCCATCAACAACCTTGGAATCAACCTCCAGCACCTGGCGGGCCAGTTTGCGGCTGCCCTGCACGAACAACTTGTCGTTGATTGCATCGAGATACCACTTGTTGGCCAGGAAGGCATTGAGGGCGGGGAAGCGAGCGGCTACGGCTTTGCCCAGATCGATTTTGTGCAGCGCGTAGGCCAGCACGGCGACGGTTATGCCAGCGATGGAGATGCCGACTGAGGCTCCGGCTAGGGGCAGGAATTCACTCCAGCTGAAGTGTTCGGCCACCTCGGCCGCCTCCTTGGGGTCGAGCAGGTTGCCAAAGCGGCTATTCCAGGGGGTGCCCAGCAGGCCTACCAGCACAGAGGGCACGGCCAGCACGGCCAGGGGCATGGCCATCTGCCAGCCGGATTCATGGGGATGGCTGGCATGGCCATGGTCGTCGCCGTGGCTATCGCCCTGGTCATCAGTGGTTTTGCCTGCTTCAGCCAGCAGCTGGGCCCTCATGGCCTGATCATTGCCGCGAAACTCCCCCTCAAAGGTGAGGAAGTAAAGGCGGAACATATAAAAGGCGGTCATGCCGGCGGTGATGAAGCCAGCCACCCACAGCACGGGGAATGAACCAAACGCCACGCCGAGGATCTCGTCCTTGCTCCAGAAGCCAGCCAAAGGGGGAATGCCGGCGATGGCGACGCAGCCAATCAGGAAGGTGCTGCTGGTGATCGGCATGTGTTTGCGCAGCCCACCCATTAACCGCATGTCCTGGGCGAGCACGGGCTCATGGCCCACCACCTCTTCCATGGCGTGGATCACCGAGCCGGACCCCAAAAACAGCATCGCCTTGAAGAAGGCGTGGGTCACCAGGTGGAACATGCCGGCCACCGGAGCGCCGCAGCCCATGGCCAGCATCATGTAACCCAACTGGGAAACGGTGCTATAGGCCAGGCCCTTCTTGAGATCCATCTGGGTGAGAGCAATCGAGGCCCCCAGTACCAGGGTGATGGTTCCCACCACGGCGATCGTGGCCTGCACAGCCGGGAAGGGTTCGTAAACGGGTTGCAACCGGGCCACCAGGAACACACCAGCAGCCACCATGGTTGCCGCGTGAATCAGGGCAGAAATTGGAGTCGGACCCTCCATGGCATCCGGCAGCCAGACGTGCAGGGGGAATTGGGCCGATTTCGCCATCGGTCCCATGAACACCAGCAGGCACAACAGGATCGCCGCCGCGTTGGAAACACTGCCGCCGGCCACGGCCTCCTGCAGCCGGCTGCCAATTTCCTCAAAGCCGAAGCTGCCAGTGGCCCAGAACAGACCCAGGATCCCCAGCAGCAGACCGAAGTCGCCAACCCTGTTCACCACAAAGGCTTTCTGGGCGGCATTGGCGGCGCCATCGCGGTCGTACCAGAAGCCCACGAGCAGGTAGGAGCACATTCCCACCAGCTCCCAGAACACATAAATCTCCAGCAGGTTGGGGCTGATTACCAGGCCCAGCATCGAGCTGCTGAATAGGGCTAGGTAGGTAAAAAAGCGCACATAGCCCTTGTCATGGGCCATGTAGCCATCGGAATAAACCATCACCAGCACGGCGATGGTGGTCACCAACGACAGCATCACGGCGCCGAGGGCGTCCACCCGGAAGCCCATTTGCAGGTTGAAGGTGCCGGCGCTGGCCCAGTTGAACAGCACTTCGGTGGGCGGTGCACCCGCCAGTTGCTGGGCCAAAACGGCGTAGCTAAGAACTGCAGCCGCTCCCACGCAGCTGATCAGTAACCAGGCCACGGGTTTGCGCAGCCGATTGACGGTGCGGTTGAAGCTGATCAGCCCCAGCCCGGTAATAGAAGCCCCGACCAGGGGCAGCACCGGAATCAACCAGGCGAGTTCGGCGGCTGACGGCATGCGCTGCAAGCTGGTTGGCGCAAGTGTAGGCAGCCAAACACGTGCATATCCAGGCCTGTGCGGGCTCGCCCATGGGCGGGGGCTTCGCGGCGAGCCGTACTCAACCCAGCAGGTGGGCCAAGCCTGTGCGAGCGAAGCTCGTTGCGCCGAGGCCGATGAAGCGATGGGCCCACCAAAACACCCCTACGGCAATGGCAATGCCCAGCTGGGCTGGCCTTAGAAATTCGCTGGCAACCAGCTGCTGGCGGCCGGTCAATATCGCCCTAAAGGGAAGGATCGAGGTGCTAGCTCTCAGCTCCTCAAAGGCGCTACCGAAGCGCTTGGCCAAGCGCCGGTCGCCGTTCCAGATAGCGAAGAGATGGTGGGCGATCAGGCCGGCGCAGGTGGCCACCATGAAGCTGCTGCCGATCCAGAGCAGGTGGGTGGCGCACCAGAGGACCTGGCCCACCGCCTGGGGATGGCGGCTGATGCGGATGATGCCGGTGGCATAGAGCCGCACCTGGGGCTTGAGCACCGCCGGGATTTCCAGCAGGTTGTAGGTGGCTGGATAAAGAAACAAAAAGCTGATAGCGGTGCCGGCCCACACCACGGGCACGATCCAGGGCTGGTCCTGGAGATTCCAGAGGCGCACCCCGTCGTAGCGATGGGCCAGGAAGTAGCCGATCACCACCACGGCTGAGGGGATGCTCACCGCGGCAAATAGCAGCCGCCAGGCCCTTTCGCCAATTTTTGCTGCGCCCCACACCCGCAGCGAGGCACCGCCGCTGTGAACTACTGCGAAAGCCAGCAACAGGGCGAGCATTACCCAGCTGCTGTGGTGCGAAGAGCTGGGGGGCACGGGCCGGATGGGTAGTTGTGAAGCTCTCGATTCTCGCTGCCAGGCTTCCCCCTTAGAGTTTTGAAATCGCCAGCTGGCAGGCTCCGGCCGATCCAGGCAACCCAATGGCAGAACTGCCTTTCACCCTTGATCAGCTCCGCATCCTGCGGGCCATCGCCTCTGAGGGGAGCTTCAAGAAGGCCGCAGATAGCCTTTATGTGACTCAGCCGGCGGTGAGCCTGCAGATTCAGAATCTGGAGAAGCAGCTCAGCGTCAGCCTGTTTGACCGGGGCGGGCGCAAGGCCCAGCTCACCGAGGCCGGCCACCTGCTGCTCAGCTATTGCGACCGAATCCTGAGCCAGTGCCAGGAGGCATGTCGGGCTCTAGAAGACCTGCACAACCTGCGCGGCGGCTCGCTCATCGTTGGCGCCAGCCAGACCACCGGCACTTATTTAATGCCGCGAATGATTGGTCTGTTTCGGCAGAAGTACCCCGAAGTGGCGGTGCAGTTGCAGGTGCACAGCACCCGCCGCACGGGTTGGAGCGTGGCTAATGGCCAGGTGGATCTGGCGATAATCGGCGGCGAGCTTCCAACGGAGCTTTGTGAGCTGCTGCAGGTGGTGCCCTATGCCAGCGATGAGCTGGCCCTGGTGCTGCCGGTGAAGCATCCGCTGGCCCGCCTGCCCGAGCTCACGAAAGACGACCTCTACCGGCTGGGCTTTGTCTGCCTTGATGCCCAGTCGACCACCCGCAAAATGGTCGATCAGCTGCTGGCCCGCTCCGGGCTGGATGTGGGCCGGCTTAAGATCGAGATGGAGCTCAATTCCTTTGAGGCGATCAAAAACGCCGTTCAGTCGGGTCTTGGGGCTGCCTTCCTGCCGGTGGTCTCAATTGAGCGGGAGCTCTCTGCTGGCAGCCTGCATCGCCCCCAAGTGGCCGACCTGCTCGTGCGCCGCCAGCTGAAGCTGATCACCCATCCAGCCCGCTATTGCTCCAGGGCTGCCGATGCCTTCCGCAAGGAGGTTCTGCCCGTGTTTGCCAGCCCCGATAGCCCCCTGCGCCGGCCGTTGCAGCAGCAGGAGGCTCTCACTCAGAACTGATCGGCTTCGGGGGTGACGCCCACCGTGTCATCAGCCACGCCCTTGGTAAGGAATTTGTTTTGGCTGGTGTCTGTTTGGTAGACGCAGCGCACGATTGGCTTGTCTTTCACTGAGCCGATGTAGGCGAAGGTGTTCATGCGCTGCTTGCACTGGCGCATCTGTTCGTTGGTTACGGCTCCTTCCTTCTGCAACACGCTCCAGTTTTCCCGCCGAATAACGCAGCCGGCCTTGAGCTCCGGCTGGGTCACGAAGCTGGAGCTGGGGTTCATGGTGGTGTAGAGCTCAATGTCCATCACGAAGGCACTGGCGCCCCACTGGCGGCAGAACTCCGGATCAGGCACCGCCATGTCGAGCTGCTGGCTGCTGGCGATGTTGCCCTGGTCGCCCTGGGTGGTGCTGGAGATGGCGGTGCCGATGCCGATGCCCACCACCAGCACCCCAGCCAGGATCGCCAGGGTGCCCACGTTGAACTGAAAGGGGCCACTTCCGCCAGGGCCACTGCCACCAGGACCAGGGCCACCAGGACCGCCTTTATTGCCGCCCCCGGCCGGCCGCCTGGACTCATTGCGGCGTCCGCCCCGCTCATAGGCATCCTCTGCGTAACGCCCTCCGGGGGGACGCCCCTCATCAGGGCGCTCACCGGCGTAGCGATCTGAGCTGTAGCGGGAGCGGCTCACAGGCTTTCCGTGCTGCGGGGCAGGCCCATTGAGTAATTGAGCACCCGGGCATCCGGGTTGTAGCGAAGCTCGCCGGCCTGGAGCAGCTGGCGAATTAGCCCTTCCAGCTCCGAACCGATCTGGCGCAGGTTGTATTCGGTGAGGTCGGCGCCGGCTTGGGCTGCCACCAGCTCGCGGAAGTGGTCTTGCACCTTGGCCAGCACCGGGGCGTCCCAGAGGAACTCGTTATCGGGATCCACATCCATGGTGAGCTGGCTGGGATCAGGCAGCAGGTTGCCGTCCTCCACCCGGGCGGTGAACAGCCGCACGTGGCGGGTGGTGGACTTCAGCAAGGTCTCTGCAGGGCGGGATTCGGCAGGGAGTGAGTCAGCGAGGCGAGGGTCAGCCATGGGGAGGGGATTGCGGGCACCCGATGCCCCAACTCTAGAAACCCCCCCCCAGCCGCAGGGGTCAGGCGCCCCCTTTAAGGTTGCATCTGGATTTTTGAAAGTCGGTATGCGCGTAGTCATTGCCGGAGCAGGGCTCGCCGGGCTGTCGTGCGCGAAGTACCTCTGTGATGCCGGCCATACGCCGGTGGTGGTGGAAGCCCGCGACGTTTTGGGCGGCAAGGTGGCGGCCTGGCAGGACGAAGATGGCGACTGGTATGAGACCGGCCTGCACATCTTTTTCGGCGCCTACCGCAACATGCGCCAGCTGTTTAAGGAGCTGGATATCGAAGACCGTCTGCAGTGGAAAAGCCACTCGATGATTTTCAACCAAATGGAGACGCCAGGCACCTACAGCCGCTTTGACTTCCCCGACATCCCCGCCCCCTTCAATGGTTTGGCGGCCATTCTCAGCAACAACGACCTGCTCACCTGGCCCGAGAAGATTGCTTTCGGCATGGGCTTGGTGCCGGCAATTTTGCGCGGCCAGCAATATGTAGAAGAGTGCGATAAGTATTCCTGGACCGAGTGGCTGAGGCTGCACAACATTCCCGAGCGGGTCAATGACGAGGTATTCATCGCCATGGCCAAGGCGCTGAACTTCATCGATCCCGATGAAATTTCCAGCACGGTGGTGCTCACCGCCCTAAATCGCTTCCTGCAGGAGGGTGATGGCTCCAGGATGGCCTTCCTTGATGGCAACCCACCGCAGCGCTTGTGCCAGCCGATCGTCAATTACGTCGAAGCCCGTGGCGGGGAAGTTCACCTGGATTCTCCGTTGCGCCAGATCGAGCTCAATCCCGATGGCACGGTGAAGGCTTTCCAGATTGGTGGCATCAAGGGCCAGGAGCCCCGCACACTTACGGCCGACGCCTACGTGAGCGCCATGCCGGTAGATCCCTTCAAGTTGCTGCTGCCTGAGGCTTGGAAGGAGATTCCCTATTTCAAGAAGCTCGACGGCCTCAATGGGGTGCCGGTGATCAATATTCACCTCTGGTTTGATCGCAAGCTCACCGATATCGACCACCTGCTGTTCAGCCGTAGCCCGCTGCTGAGCGTCTATGCAGACATGAGCAATACTTGTAAGGAATACGAGGATCCGGAGCGCTCGATGCTGGAGCTGGTGTTTGCCCCAGCCAAAGACTGGATTGGTCGCTCTGACGAGGACATCGTGGCGGC
>NZ_JAGQCP010000036.1:0-24494 GCF_024346255.1 Cyanobium sp. BA5m-10
GCACTAGGTCTTGGGGCTCTAGATGGCGCAGCACCTCGGCCCCATGGCGATCCTTGCCGCTGCGGGGCCGGCTGCTGCCATCGGCACTGAGGAAACCTATGGAGTTGCGGCCCAGCCGCTTCTGCACTACATCTTCGAGGCCGACGAAGGCACCACCGCAGATGAACAGGATCTGACTGGTGTCGATCTGAATGCATTCCTGGTAGGGATGCTTGCGGCCTCCCTGCGGCGGCACGTTGGCCACGGTGCCTTCGAGCATTTTCAGCAATGCCTGCTGCACCCCTTCTCCGGAGACGTCCCTAGTAATGGAGGGGTTTTCGCTCTTGCGGGCGATCTTGTCGATTTCATCGATGTAGATGATGCCCCGCTGGGCCTGTTCCACATCCTGATCCGCTTTCTGCAGCAGCCGCAGCAGGATGTTTTCCACGTCTTCTCCGACGTAGCCCGCCTCGGTAAGGGTGGTGGCGTCGGCCACCGCAAAGGGCACATCGAGCATTTCGGCCAGGGTCTGGGCCAGGAGCGTTTTGCCGCAGCCGGTGGGGCCGATCAGCAGGATGTTGCTCTTGTGCAGCTTGGTGGCTGTCTGGTCCGTTTCACCCTTGCCATCGCCTTGCCAGGCCAGGCGTTTGTAGTGGTTGTAAACAGCTACGGAAAGATTTTTCTTTGCTTCGTTTTGGCCCACCACCTGGCGGTCGAGAAAGGCCTTGATCTCCTGGGGCTTGGGCACCTCCGCCAGGGTTGGAGCGGGTTTGGTTGTTTTTTTGCTGGAGGCCTTACCGCGGCTGGAGTCGGCGGCATGGCGGCCGCTTCCGCCTCCGCTGGCTGTGCAGCTATGTCCGTCTACCAGCTCCTCATCAAGGATCTCGTTGCAGAGATCGATACATTCATCGCAGATGTAGACACCCGGGCCGGCGATCAGCTTGCGCACCTGTTCTTGCGACTTGCCGCAGAACGAGCACTTCAGGTGGGCGTCGAACTTGGCCATGGGCAGGGGAGTCCTGATTCCAGGATCGACAGGAAATAATGGATCGTCAGCTGACCTTAAGGATCAAACCGGCCGGAATCACTCAGCAGCTGTGGCGGCAGGGGATTCGGTCACGACCCGATCGATCAGGCCGTATTCAACCGCCTCTGCGGGGGAAAGGAAGTAGTCGCGGTCAGTGTCTTCGGTGATTTTTTCGAGGGGCTGACCGGTGTGTTCAGCCATCAGACCGTTGAGGGTGTCCTTGAGGAAAAGAATCTCCTTGGCCTGAATTTCAATGTCCACTGCCTGGCCCTGGGCGCCGCCGAGGGGTTGGTGAATCATGATCCGGGCATTGGGCAGGGCCAGCCGCTTGCCCTTGGTGCCACCCGAGAGCAGGAAGGCACCCATGGATGCGGCCAGGCCATAGCAGATGGTCACCACGTCTGGGGAGACCTGCTGCATCGTGTCGTAGATCGCCAAGCCGGCGGTCACTGAGCCGCCTGGGGAGTTCACGTAAATCTGGATGTCCTTCTCCGGATCCTCGGCTTCGAGGAACAGCAGCTGGGCGACTAGGGAATCGGCCACCTGATCGTCGATGCCGGTGCCCAGAAAGATGATCCGTTCGCGCAGCAGGCGCGAATAGATATCGAAGGCGCGGTCGCCCTTGCCCGACTGCTCCACAACCGTGGGCAGCACCCCGGGGGAGCCACTGGGGCTCCAGCTGCTGTGGACGGGATGGCGAAGGGTGGCGTCGATCACGCGCGGGGAAGCTCTCGGAGGACCAATCTATTGGTCCTGGCTGTGGCTATTGGGCCTTGGCCGGTTTGGCCTTGGCTTTCGCTTTGGCCTTTGCCTGCTCCTCGCCTGCAGCGTCAGGGTCGACGTCGGCTGGGGTGGCAGCCTTTTCGGTGATGGTGCTGTTGGCCTCAAGCCACTCCAGCAGCTTGTCGCGCAGCAGGTCGTCAGCAACGGCCAGGCGCAATCTTTCAGGATCGATGTTGCCCTGCTGGCTCAGGCCGCGGCTGATCTCCTTGATCTTGGCTTCAAGCTCCTTGGCTTCCACCTCGATCGCCTCGGCGGCGGCAAGGGCCTTGAGGGCCAGGCTGCGGCGCAGGCGCTCCTCTGCCTCGGGCCGGGAGGTGTCCATCAATGAGCGCACCAGGTCGGGGGTGAACAGCTTTTTGACGTCCATGCCCTGCTGGGCGATCTGTCCTGCTGTCTGCTCCACCAGGTTGCGGATTTCCTGTTGAACCAGGGTTTCGGGCAGCTCCACTTCAAGTTCTTGCACTAGGGCAGCGAGCAGGGCGTCGTGGCGGCTGGCCTTAGCCCGGCGCTCGGCGTCGTCCTTGAGGCGGGTTTCCAGATCGCTGCGCAGTTCGGCCAGGGTGGCTTTGTCGCTGGCCTGCTGGGCAAAGGAGTCGTCAAGGGCGGGTAGTTCCCGGCACTTGAGGTCTTTCAGGCTGATCTCGAAGCGCGACTGGCGGCCGGCGGCATCTTCTTGGGGATAGGTATCGGGGAACTGGCAGTCGATGGTCTTGCTAGCGCCGATAGCCATGCCGATTACGCCCTCGACGAAGCCGGGGATCATCCGGCCCTCCTCCAGCTCGACTTCCATGGCATCGCTGCTGCCACCACTGATGGCCTCGCCGCTATCCACGTAGATGCCGCTGAAGCTGAGCACCGCTACATCGCCGCTGGCGGCGGGGCGGCCCTCTACGGGCACCAGGGTGGCCAGCTGCTTACGCGACTGCTCGATCAGTTCATCGATGCGGGCTGGATCGAAGCTGATTGCCTCGGCTTCAGCCTTTAGCCCTTTGGTGGACTTGAGTTTTGGTGTGGGCTCGACGTCGAGCTCCAGGGTGATGGTGAGGGCGTTGCCGGGCTCGAAGCGTTCCAGCACGACCTCGAAGCCTTCGGTGAGCTCGGGCCGGCCGATAGCTGCCACCATTTCTTGGCTAACAGCATCCCGGAAAGCGGCCTCCACCAGATCCTCTAGGGCGGTGGCCCGGATGCGTAGGGGGCCGATCTGCTGGAGCAGCACGGGCCGGGGCACCTTGCCCTTGCGAAAGCCGGGAAGCTTGATGCTGCGACTCAGCTTGTCCACGGCGGCGTCATAGCTGGCCTGGCTGCGGCCGCCGGGGATGGCCACCTCTAGGGCCACGCGGCTGCCCGGACGGGGACTGGCCTTTATCGATAGCGGGCTGGCGGCGGGGGCGGCGGCTGAGCTCATGGAAAACAGTTGCAGACCCCGATCCTAGAAAGCGGCCGTTCCGAGCTCCCAGCGCGTATTGTCAGTTCGGCGCACGACGAAAGCGATAGATCCCGAATCAGCAAACAACGGCTTCGACCATGGCCGGTTTCTTTGTTGCAGCTTTCCGCCCCTAGCTGGTTTGACGTTTGATCACCAGCTCCGCCACCGAGTTTTGATTCCTCTCCCGCTCCCTTGACCGCCGCCCAGCCCGTCCCTCTCCCGCCATCTCCCTGCCTGCCCAGTCGCCCCTTGAGGGTTGCGGTGCTCGGTGCGACCGGTGCCGTTGGCCAGGAGTTACTCGAGCTGCTCGCGGAGCGCAACTTTCCTGTGGCTGAGCTGATTCCCCTGGCGTCACCCCGCTCCGCCGGTCAAAGCCTTGCCTGGCAGGGCACATCGCTGGCGATCCGGCCCGTGGAGGCCTCAGCTTTTGAAGGGGTGGATGTGGTGCTGGCCTCAGCGGGCGGCTCGGTGTCGCGTCAGTGGGCCCCGGTGGCGGCCCGGGCTGGCGCCGTGGTGATCGATAACTCCAGCGCCTTCCGAATGGATCCGGAGGTGCCGTTGGTGGTTCCAGAAGTGAACCCCGAAGCTGCTTTTGCCCATCGGGGCATCATTGCCAACCCCAACTGCACAACAATTCTGCTCACCCTGGTTTTGGCCCCCTTGGCGGCGCGTCGGGCAATTCGGCGTGTGCTGGTGAGCACTTATCAGAGCGCCAGCGGCGCCGGTGCCCGGGCGATGGAGGAGCTGCGCCAGCTCAGCCGGATCGTGCTCGATGGAGGTGAGCCAGTGAGTGAGGTGCTGCCCCACTCCCTGGCCTTCAACCTTTTTCTGCACAACTCTCCGCTGCAGGACAACGGTTATTGCGAGGAGGAGCTGAAGATGCTCAACGAAACCCGCAAGATCATGGGCACGCCGGAGCTGCGACTTTCGGCTACCTGTGTGCGGGTGCCGGTGCTGCGGGCCCATTCAGAGGCCGTAAATATTGAATTTCATGAGCCCTTCCCGGTGCAGGAGGCCAGAGCCCTGCTGGCTGAGGCCCCCGGCGTGGAGCTGCTGGAAAATTTTGAGGCCAACCGTTTCCCGATGCCCACTGATGTGACGGGCCGCGATCCGGTGGCGGTGGGACGTATCCGCCAGGACCTCAGTGATGCCAATGCCCTGGAGCTGTGGCTCTGCGGTGATCAGATCCGCAAGGGTGCGGCTCTCAATGCGATCCAGATTGCCGAGCTGTTGATCCAGGGCCCGGCGGCTGGAACTGAAGCGGTTTTGCCCGGAGGTGCTGCTTGAGCCCTATCCAGCCAGCCACTCCGCTATTTGGCCGCGTGCTGACGGCGATGGTGACCCCCTTCGCCGCCGATGGTTCGGTGGATCTGGGCCTTGCGGCCCAGCTGGCAGAGCATCTGATCAACCAGGGCTCCGATGGAATCGTGGTGTGCGGCACCACTGGCGAATCACCCACGCTCAGCTGGGACGAACAGCACGCTCTTTTAGTTGCCGTGAAGCAAGCGGTTGGGCATCGGGCCAGCGTGCTGGCGGGAAGTGGCAGCAATTGCACCGCCGAAGCGGTGGAGGCGACGCGGCAGGCGGCGGCCCTCGGTGCGGACGGCGCCCTAGTGGTAGTGCCGTACTACAACAAGCCCCCCCAGGACGGCCTTGAGGCCCATTTCCGCGCTGTGGCAGCGGCGGCACCCCAGCTGCCCCTAATGCTTTACAACATCCCCGGTCGTACAGGCACCAGCCTGGAGCCAGCCACCGTGGCCCGCTTGCTCGACTGCGCCAACGTGGTGAGTTTCAAGGCTGCCAGCGGCAGCACCGAAGAGGTGAGCGCCCTGCGGGCCCTGTGCGGCAACCGTCTGGCGATCTATAGCGGTGACGACGCCCTCACCCTGCCGATGCTTGCCGTTGGTGCTGTGGGAGTGGTGAGTGTGGCCAGCCACCTGGCCGGCGCTGAGATCAGCGCCATGGTGCGCGCCTTCTATGCGGGGGATTTGGCCCAAGCCCTGGCTCTGCACGACCAGCTGCTGCCGCTGTGCAAGTCCCTTTTCTGCAGCACCAACCCGATCCCCGTCAAAGCCGCCTTGGAGCTCAGCGGCTGGCCCGTGGGTGCACCCCGTCTTCCCCTTCTTTCCGCCACCACCGACGTGCGACAACGCCTCTCCGAAACCCTGGCCGCCCTGCGTCCTACCTGACGCCAAGGCTTGAGACCAGATCGATTCAGTTTGTTCCTTTTCCCTAAAAATCCTTTTCCATGACCAGTTCCAACGGCCGAGCCCAGGGCACCAGTCAGATCGCCACCAAGCCCCCCCACCTGCGGGTGATCCCCCTCGGCGGCCTGCACGAGATCGGCAAGAACACCTGCGTGTTCGAGTACGGCGACGACATCATGTTGGTGGATGCTGGATTGGCCTTCCCCAGTGATGGGATGCATGGCGTCAATGTGGTGATGCCAGATACCAGCTATCTCAAGGAAAACCAGAAGCGGATTCGCGGCATGATCGTGACCCATGGTCACGAAGATCACATTGGTGGTATTGCCCACCACCTTAAAAACTTCAGCATCCCCGTGATTCATGGACCGCGCCTAGCGCTGGCCATGCTCACCGGCAAGATGGAGGAGGCCGGTGTGATGGATCGCACCATCCTTCAAACCGTCGCGCCCCGCGATGTGGTGAAGGTGGGCCAACACTTTTCAGTGGAGTTCATTCGCAACACCCACTCGATGGCCGACAGCTTCTCGCTGGCCATCACCACCCCTGTGGGCACGGTGATCTTCACCGGCGACTTCAAATTTGACCACACGCCGGTGGATGGCGAGACCTTCGACATGGCTCGCCTCGCCCATTACGGCGACAAGGGGGTGCTTTGCCTGTTCAGCGACTCCACCAACGCCGAGGTGCCGGGCTTCTGTCCCCCCGAGCGTTCAGTGTTTCCTTGCCTGGATCGCCATATCTCCCAGGCTGAAGGTCGGGTGATCATCACCACCTTTGCCAGTTCGATTCACCGGGTGTCGATGATCCTGGAGCTGGCCCTCAAGAACGGCCGCAAGGTGGGACTGCTGGGCCGCTCCATGCTCAACGTGATCGCCAAAGCCCGGGAGTTGGGTTATATGCGCGCCCCGGATGATCTGTTTGTGCCGATCAAGCAGATACGCGATCTGCCCGACCGCGAAACTCTGTTGCTGATGACTGGTAGCCAGGGTGAACCCCTGGCCGCCTTGAGCCGCATCTCCCGTGGAGAGCATCCCCAGGTGCAGGTGAAGAGCACCGACACGATTATTTTCTCGGCCAGCCCGATCCCTGGCAACACCATCTCGGTGGTGAACACCATTGACCGGCTGATGATGCTCGGCGCCAAGGTGGTTTATGGCAAGGGCGAGGGTATTCACGTCTCTGGCCACGGCTTCCAGGAAGACCAGAAGCTGATGCTGGCCCTCACCAAGCCCAAATATTTTGTGCCGGTGCACGGTGAGCACCGCATGCTCATTGCCCACAGCAAAACCGCCCAGTCGATGGGGGTACCAGGCGACAACATGCTCATCATCGACAACGGTGATGTGGTGGAGCTCACTGCCGATTCGATCCGTAAAGGCGACCCCGTCAAGGCCGGCATCGAACTGCTGGATGCGTCCCGCAACGGCATTGTTGATGCCCGGGTGCTGAAGGAGCGCCAGCAGCTGGCAGAAGACGGCGTGATCACTCTGCTAGCGGTGATCAGCACCGACGGTGTGATGGCTGCGCCGCCGAGGGTGAATATTCGTGGTGTGGTCACCACTGCTGATGCCCGCAGACTCTCGATGTGGGCCGAGCGCGAAATCGGCTGGGTGCTGGAAAATCGCTGGAATCAGCTCTGCCGCAACACCGGTGGCAAGGCCCCTGAGGTGGATTGGGTCGGTGTGCAGCGAGAGGTAGAGGTGGGTCTGCAACGCCGCCTGCGCCGCGAGCTCCAAGTGGAGCCGTTGATCATTTGCCTGGTGCAGCCAGCCCCTGCCGGTACGCCTGCTTACAAGGGCCGCGCCGACGCCGAACCCGACAGCCGCCCCGCTCCCCGGGGTCGCTCTGCCCGTGATGCAGGCGTTCGTGATGCAGGTGCCCGTGGCCGTGATGGCGCCGTGCCGGCACCCCAGCGTCAGCTGGTTGCCGTTGGAGCCGCCGCCCCTGCCGCCACGCCTGTGTCTGCTCCTACTGCCGTCCCAGCCGCTGTAGTTGCTGAGGTTTCGGCCCCAGCCCCAGCAGAGCTCGAGCCGGAACCCGCCGGCCGTATCCGGCGCCGCCGTTCAGCCGCTGTAGCGGGCTGATCGGCCCCAGCACCAGCTCAGCGGATCACCACTCGCAGCAGCCCCTTGGAGAGTTCGGCGAACTCCTCGGGGCTAGGTTCCCCGACTTGCTTGGCAAAACGCCCTTCTGGCTCAGCCAGGCTCTCTTTGCTCACGGCGACGTCCAGCTCTTGAGCAGTCGCCGCATCTGCCTGGGCCACCTCGATCAGCTCTGGCTCATCGACCACTTCAACTACCAGATTCGGCACCTGCGCCGGCATGGGCACCTGAACCTCCGCCGCCTCGATGCCTCCAAGTTGCTCCATCCAGGGCATGGCCGAGCCAGAGCTTGTAACTACTGTTCCTTCCGCTACTGGCTCATTGCCGAAGGGGAAGGCTTGGCCTCCAGTGCTTGGCGCATTCGAGGCTTGCTCCGGTGCAACTTCAAGTTGTGCTGCCTGGCTGGCGCATTGCTCCAGCCCCTGGTCGGCGATATCCCGCAGTACGGGTTCTTGCGTCGCTGCTCGAACCCGGCTGTAAAAACCGGTTGCTGTAGCTCTGTCTTGGTAGCCGTAGAGGTAGGTGTGGCCTAGTAACAGCTGCAGTCTTTGGCGCAGGGGGTCGGCGGGCTCGTTGGGCAGCTCGAGCAGCAGCTCCTCGCTTAAGCGGGCCACATCGTCCCATTGGCGTTCGCTGTAAACCCGCTCAATGGCCTCATAACGCTGTTGTAGCGAGTGCGGCGAGGTTGTCATTGCGGCAGGTGTGCGGCGGGATGGTGCAGCCACAGTGTGCAGCGATCCCAGCGCAGCTGCCAATCCGCGCCTAAGTCTGCCTGGCCTGGGGGATGGCCCGGTTGCAGCCGCCGCAATAGTTCTTCGAGTTGCCTGGCTGGGAGCGCCAGCCTGGTGCTTTGCTCAAGCCAGTGATGCAGTAGTTGGCGCTGGTTGGCTACGGCTAGGTCGCCCAGCTCCTGGCGCTGTAGGCCTGGTGTCCCAGCCTGGCTGCCGGCTGTTTTTAGAGTTTGCAGGGCCAGATTCACTAATTCGTTGCGGCTCTCCACCTCTTCCACCAGCCGCTCTGCTTGGGCGCTGATCCTCTTGGCGGCGCCGGGATGGAGCTCCTCCAGCACGGGTACCACCTCGGCCCGGATTCGGTTTCGGCTGTAGCGGCGGTCGGTATTGCTCGGGTCGTGCCACACGGGCAGCGTCAGTTGCTCGCAAAGCCGGGCGGTGTCGGCCCGGGAGAAGGGCAGCAGCGGTCGCGCCAGCGCGATTGGCTCGCTTGGATCGGTGGTTGGGCTCGATGGGCTGGTGAGGGGGCGCAGGTTGCGCAGGCTCGCCAGGCCGCGGCGATGGCTGCCTCGGGCTAGGTGCAGCAACAGAGTTTCGGCTCGATCGCTGGCGGTGTGGGCGGTCACCACATGGCCCACCCCCAAACATCTGGCCTGCTCAGCCAACTGGCCGTAGCGCCAGTGGCGGGCGTCAGCTTCGCTGGTTGCTTCCAGCGGCCTCAGCCAGGAGGAAACGTGCAGCTCGAGCCCCTGGTCGCTGCACCAGCCGGCCAGCTCCGCTGCCACCTGGCCCGACTCCGGTCGCCAGCGGTGGTCGCCATGCCAGAGGTGCAGGGGCCACTGGTGCAGGCGCTGCAGGTCGCGTAGCAGGGCCAGCAGGACCATGGAATCTTGACCACCCGAGATGGCTAGCAGCAGCGGCGCCCCCGCCGGCAACAGCTCGGGATGGTGACGCAGATGGCGATGCAGCCGCAGGTGGTCCGGGCTCCAGCGCGGCCCGGGTGGGAGAATCGATTCACTATTCAAATCTTGCGTTTCCATGGTTGCGATGTCGCGTCTTGAGCAGCTGCCCTCCGCCCTGCAAGCCGCGCTTGCTGATCGCCGCCTGCTCAAGGTGATCGCTGGCCTCACCAATTTTGATGCTGCCAGTGTGGAGCGGATCTGCCGGGCCGCTGGCCTAGGCGGAGCCGATTTGATCGATGTGGCCTGCGATCCGGAGCTGGTGCAGCTGGCCGCTGCAGTGAGCGGTTTGCCGATCTGCGTGAGCGCAGTTGAGCCCGAGCTGTTTGCCGCTGCTGTGGCTGCCGGGGCGGCAATGGTTGAAATTGGCAACTACGACGCCTTCTACCCCCTCGGTCGCATCTTCGATGCCGCCGAAGTGCTTGAGCTCACCCGCCGCACTCGCGAGTTGCTACCCGAGGTGGTTTTGAGCGTCACCGTGCCCCATGTGCTGCCCCTCGATCAGCAGGAGCAGCTGGCGGTGGATCTGGTGGCCGCCGGTGCCGACATTATCCAAACCGAGGGCGGCACAAGCGCTAAGCCCTTCAGCGCCGGTAGTCTCGGCCTTATTGAGAAGGCGGCTCCAACCCTGGCCGCTGCCCACAGCATCAGCCGGGCCTTGGCTGCGGCGGACAGTGTTGAAGCGGGTAGTGCTGCCCCGGTGCTGTGTGCATCTGGCCTCTCCGCCGTCACCGTGCCGATGGCAATTGCCGCCGGTGCCGCCGGTGTGGGGGTTGGTTCGGCGATCAACAAGCTGAACGACCCTCTGGCCATGGTGGCCGTCGTGCGCGGCCTACGCGAGGCACTGGGAATGCCTGCAGGCGCAATCGTTGTTGGTTAACGCCAAGCTCAGTTGTTTTAGCCTGAACCCATGACTATTTTGCGGTAATGATCACCGCATCTTTTTCATGGGTTCTTTAATGTGGCTATTGCAGTGGCCGATTCGGGCCATTGTGCTGTTGATTGTGGCCTGGCTTCCCTTGGGAGTGGAGGTGAGCAGTTTCCCGATCGCCATGCTTTCCGCTGTGGTGATCGGCTTACTGGGCACCCTGTTGATCTGGCCGCTGAAGCTGCTGCTGGGGCCGGTCTGGGCGGTCACCAGCCTGGTGGGCCTGATCAGTCCGGTGAGCCTGCTGTTCAACTGGGCAATCACCGTGGTGCTGTTTGGTCTGGCGGCTTGGTTGATCAAGGGATTCCGCCTCAAAAACGGAGTGGTGAGCGCGATTCTCGGCGGCGTTGTCTATGCCGTGTTGTCGGCCGTGATCCTGCGGATCCTTGGCCTTGATGTCGACTTCACTCGCGCAGCTGCCCTAATCACCACAGCTCCGGTGGTTTGACCCCGAGAATGGGGGCATGGTTCCGTTTGAACTCCACGCCCCCTACCAACCCAAGGGAGATCAGCCCACGGCCATTGCCGGGCTGGTGCAGGGTGTCGATGGGGGCGAGCGCTACCAGACCCTGCTAGGCGCCACCGGCACCGGGAAGACCTTCACGATCGCCAATGTGATCGCCCAGACCGGGCGTCCTGCTTTGGTGCTGGCTCACAACAAAACCTTGGCGGCCCAGCTCTGCAATGAGCTGCGGGAGTTCTTCCCGAATAATGCTGTTGAATATTTCATCAGCTACTACGACTATTACCAGCCGGAGGCGTATGTGGCTGTCTCCGACACCTACATCGCCAAAACAGCTTCGATCAATGAAGAGATCGACATGCTGCGTCACTCGGCGACCCGTTCGCTGTTTGAACGCAACGATGTGATCGTTGTGGCTTCTATTAGTTGTATTTATGGTTTAGGTATCCCCAGTGAATATCTAAAAGCTGCAGTCAAGTTTAAGGTGGGCGATACCCTCAATGTGCGAGGCTCCCTGCGGGAGTTGGTAAACAACCAGTATTCCCGCAACGACCTGGAGATTTCCCGCGGTCGTTTTCGGGTGCGGGGAGATGTGCTGGAGATCGGCCCGGCCTATGAAGACCGGCTGGTGCGGATTGAGCTCTTTGGTGATGAGGTTGAGGCGATCCGCTACGTGGATCCCACTACCGGGGAGATCCTGCAAAGCCTCGACACAATCAATATCTATCCGGCTAAGCACTTTGTGACGCCAAAGGAGCGGCTGGCGGACGCGATTTTGGCCATCCGCCACGAGATGCGTGAAAGGCTCGATGTACTTAACGGTCAGGGGCGGCTCCTAGAGGCCCAGCGGCTGGAGCAGCGCACCACCTACGACCTCGAGATGCTCGAGCAGGTGGGCTACTGCAATGGCGTGGAGAACTACGCCCGCCATTTGGCCGGGCGAGAGGCGGGCACGCCGCCGGAATGCCTTATCGACTATTTCCCTAAAGACTGGCTGTTGGTGGTGGATGAGAGCCACGTCACCTGCTCCCAGCTGCAGGCGATGTACAACGGCGACCAGTCGCGTAAGCAGGTGCTGATTGAGCACGGCTTCCGCTTGCCCAGCGCTGCCGACAACAGGCCGCTCAAGGGTTCGGAGTTCTGGGAGAAGGCCCAGCAGACGATCTTTGTGAGTGCCACTCCAGGCAACTGGGAGATGGAGCAGAGCAGTGGCCAGATTGTGCAGCAGGTGATCCGCCCCACCGGGGTGCTCGACCCGATCGTGGAGGTGCGTCCTAGTGAGGGTCAGGTGGACGACCTGCTCGGCGAGATCCGGGTGCGGGCGGAGAAGAACGAGCGAGTGCTTGTGACCACGCTCACCAAGCGCATGGCAGAAGATCTCACCGATTACCTGGCCGAAAACGGCGTGCGAGTGCGCTATTTGCACTCCGAGATTCATTCGATTGAGCGGATTGAGATCATCCAAGATCTCAGGAATGGCGAATACGACGTGCTGGTTGGCGTTAATCTCCTACGGGAAGGATTGGACCTGCCTGAGGTATCGCTAGTGGCGATTCTTGATGCCGACAAGGAGGGGTTCCTGCGGGCCGAGCGCTCCTTGGTTCAGACCATTGGCCGGGCTGCCCGCCACATCGAAGGCAAGGCGATTCTCTATGCCGACAACCTCACCGATTCGATGGCTAAGGCCATCTCAGAGACCGAGCGCCGCCGCGCCATTCAGCACGCCCATAACGTTGAGCACGGCATCACCCCCAGCCCTGCAGGCAAGCGGGCCGGCAATTCGATTCTCTCGTTTCTGGAGATGTCACGGCGGCTCAACGACGACCAGCTGGAGGAGACCACCGAGCAGGCCGAGCACAACAATGTGCCGCTGGATGCTCTGCCGGAGCTCATCCAGCAGCTCGAAGAGAAGATGAAGGGGGCTGCTAAGAATCTCCAGTTTGAAGATGCTGCCAACTTGCGCGACAAGATTAAAAACCTGCGCCAGAAGTTGGTGGGGAAGCATTAGCGCGATTCTGATTAGCGCGATTCTCAGGGGTCAACGACCGGCGGCCTTGAGCACGATCTTGATGGTTTTGACCATGATCAGTAGATCCAGCCAGAGCCCGGCATTGCGCAGGTAGAAAAGGTCGTAGCTCAGTTTCAACTCCGAATCCTCAATGCTTGAGGTGTAAGGCATGTTCACTTGGGCCCAGCCGCTGAGGCCGGGCCGCACCCAGTGGCGCAGGCGGTAGTTGGGGATTTCCGCCTCTAGCTGACCCTCTAGTTCGGGCCGTTCCGGACGCGGGCCGATCAGGCTCATCTCCCCTCGCAGCACGTTGATCAGCTGGGGCAGTTCATCGAGCCTGGTGCGGCGCAGCCATTGGCCGATCGGAGTTATGCGTGCATCCTGCTCTGCTGCCCATAGGGCGCTATCTGTTTCGGCTAGGGGCACCATGGTGCGCAGTTTCAGCACAGCGAAGGACTGGCCCATTAGCCCGGTGCGTTGTTGCCGATAGATCACGGCACCGCCGTCCTCCGCTCGGACTAATAGGGCGGCCAGCGCCACGACCGGGCTGGTTATCACCAGCAGCACGAGGCTGATCAACACATCGGCGAAGCGTTTGAGCTGCTGCTCAAGCGTGCTCTTGGTGCCATCGATGCGGCTTGAAAACAGCAGCCATTGATCGCCCACCCAGTGGGGAGGAATGCGCAGTAGCTCTTGCTCCGCCATGGCCGCCAGGGACAGCACAGGGTGGCCCTGGCCCACTACCTGTTGGCAAAATTGTTGTACGTCCGCTTCGGCGGCTACGCCACTGCTGAGTGCGATGGTTGCGTTGGGGGAATCGCGCTCCCAGAGCGTGGAGCTGAACGGCAGGATTGACGGCAGTGGATTGTTGCCGTAGCTGCGCCGCCATTCCTTGGTGATGGCCTCCACTTCCTGGGGCAGCGCCACGATCTGCCAGGCAGGTTGGGAGGAGAGATGTTGGCTTTGGCGCAGCCCCAGCCGCACTAGGGCGCTCCAGAAGGAAACCAGGCTGAACATAGAAATCAGGCTGCCCCGGTGTAGCAGGGTGATGTCTTGAGGCACCCGCAGCAGCCAACCCAGCAGGGCGCCCGCCACGATGCTGGCACCGCTGGTGATTCCGAGCCGCAGCATCAGTTGTATCCAGCGCAGCTGCGTCAGTTTCAGCAGGGTGTAGGAGCCGAAAAGCCAGCCCAGGCTCAGGTAGATCAGCACTAGGCCCAGCAGCAAGAGCTGTTGATTTCCAACACTGTTTTGGCGCAGGCTGTTCACGGTTAACGCTGCGGCGATTAACCCAGCAGCGTCGAGACCTGCCGCGAGGGCAAGGGGAAGGCGGTGGCGGCCCCAGTTCATGCCATCGATACCTCGACCTCGCCAGGCGCCTCGGTGCCTTCGGCCCGATGTTGCGCGATGCCTCCAAGTGCAAATGCGGCGTGCACTGCCTGTAGAGCTGCTACCCCATCGGTTTCGGCTACGACGCAGCTGGTGCGGATCTCGCTGGTGGCGATCAGTTCGATGTTGATGCCTGCGTCAGCTAGGCAGCGGAACATGCGGGCCGCGGTGCCTGGGGTGAATGGCATACCAGCCCCTACTGCGCTGATTCGGGCTATGGCGGGCCCCTCTTCGAAGCTGGAGCCGGGCCATTGCCGCAGTAGGGGCGCGAGGGTCTGCTGCGCCCGCGTCAGCTCGTCGCGTTTGAGCACGAAGCTCATATCGCGGCTTGGCCCGGCGTGGGTGCGCTCGGATTGCACGATCGCGTCGAGGCTGATGCTGGCGTCGGCCAGGGTGCGGCAGACGGCCGCGGCGGTGCCGGGGCGATCGGGCAGGCGCCTCACTGCCACCTGGGCCTGATCGCGGTCGAGGGCAACGCCGCGAACAGCCGGATCCCCCTGATGGCAGGGCCTGGGATCGCGGCGCAGCTGCTGATCAGGCAGCTCGAAGGCTTCGGCAGCGGCCCGCAGGGCCCGATCCGCCTGGTCTCCAGCCACCAGGCAGCTCACCTTCACCTCGCTGGTGGCAATCAGGCGCAGGTTGATGCCTGAGCGGGCCAGGGTGTCGAACAGCCGGGCAGCCACCCCTGGCCTGCCCATGATCCCGGCGCCCGAGATGCTCAGCTTGGCCAAGCCGGCTTCGGCGCTCAGCTGGGCGCCGCCATCGTTGAGGGTTGCGCCCATGGCGGCCAGCACCTCGCTGCACACCAGCTGGGCCCGGTCGCATTCAGCGGCGGCCAGGGTGAAGGCGATGTCGTTCGAGCTGCCCTCGTGGGTGGCTTGCACGATCAGGTCCACGTTGAGGCCGGCGGCGCCGAGGGCCTCGAATAGCTGGGCTGCCACTCCGGGCCGGTCGGGCACGTGGGCGAGGGCCAGCACGGCCTGGTTTGTTAGGAGTTCGGCGCCATCCACCGGCTTACCCAGCTCCAGACCCTCATGGCCAATTGGCCTGGGGGCGCCGCTGGTGAGCAGGGTGCCGGCCTGCTCGCTCCAGCTGGAGCGCACCACTAGGGGCACGCCGTAGTTGCGGGCGATCTCAACCGCCCGCGGGTGCAGCACCGAAGCCCCCAGGCTGGCCAGCTCGAGCATTTCATCGCAGCTCACCTGGGCCATCAGTTGGGCGTCGGCCACCTTGCGGGGGTCGGTGGTCAGCACCCCGGGAACGTCGGTATAGATCTCGCAGGTATCGGCGCCCAGGGCTGCTGCCAGGGCCACCGCTGAGGTGTCGGAGCCCCCGCGGCCCAAGGTGGTGATCTCGGGGGTGCCGCCGGCGCCGCTGCTGGTGCCCTGGAAACCAGCCACCACCACCACCTGACCATCATTGAGCAGGCGCCGTAGCCGTTCGGTGCGGATCTCCAGGATGCGGGCGCGGCCATGGGCTGATTCGGTAACGATGCCCGCCTGGGTGCCTGTCATCGACACCGCCGGCACGCCCTCGGCGTGCAGTGCCATGGAAAGCAGGGCGATCGATACCTGTTCGCCGGTGGCTAGCAGCATGTCCAGCTCCCGCTGGGGTGGGTTGCTACTGATGGCGCGGGCTAGGCCGGTGAGCTGGTCGGTGGTGTGGCCCATCGCTGACACCACAATCACCAGCTCGTGGCCCTCCTCACGGCTGCGGGCTATGCGTCGGGCCACTGCCTGAATGCGCTCCACATCGGCCACCGAGGTGCCGCCAAACTTCTGAACCAGCAGGGCCATGGCGGGGTGCGGCGGTGGGCGTCAGTGAAAGAAGGACTAATTATCCGTCTTGATCCCTTAAGCGTTGAGCAGGAAGCCGTCGCGGAAGGCGTCGCCGGCATCACTGCCCCGCTTGAGGTCAGCCTCCACTGAGAGCAGCTGGCTGAGCAGGCGCAGGAAGACGGCGGGCTGGCGGCCGCGGATCTGCTTGCGCATCACGTAGATGCGTTTGGGATTGCCGATGCCGGCCGCTTTAGCGATCACCGCTACGTCGCTTTCACCTTGCTGGTCGAGCAGGGTGACCCAAAGCCAGCCGCGGATCTGGCTGCTGAGGGCGGCAACGATCCGCAGGGCCGGCTCGTTGGCCTCCAGCAGGGCATCGAGCCGGGCAATGGCGTCGGCTGGCTGGCCAGCCAGTAGGGCATCGCCCACGGCGAGGGAGCTGGTGGTTTGACCGCCCACCAGGGCCTGCACGGCGGTGAGGGTGATGGGATTGGCGTAGAGGCTGAGCTTTTCAAGCTCGCTGGCGAGGCGGGCGCTGTCGTTGCCGATGGCATCGGAAAGGGCTGCCGCTGCGGCTGGCTCCAGCTTCAGCCCCAGCTCCCGGGCCGTGCGGCTCACCAGCTCCACCTGGCCGGCGCCGTCCCAGATGGCTGGCAGGGCAAAGCTTTGCTCGCTGGCCTGGCCAGCCTTCACCAGCTTCTGCAGGGCTTTGGTGGTGCGCAGCCGGGCATCCGGCTTGCCGGAACTCACCAGCACCAGATGGCAGCCATCCGCCACCTGGGCCAGGGCGGCTTCGAAACGCTCGGCCAGTTCAGCTGGGCACTGGCTGCAAAACGGACTGCGTTGCAGCACCACCATGCGGCTGCCGGCGCCAAAGGGCGGCGTGCGGGCCTCCTCGAGGGCCTGGGCCGCCTGGCCGGCGTCGTTGCCATCGAGGCGGCTGAGGTTGATGGTGGCCCAGCTGGGATCCACCTGCGCCTGCACCAGCGCTTCGACGGCACGGTTGCGGGCAGCCTCGTCGTCGCCCCAGAGCAGGTGAATGGGCATGGGTGGTGTGCGGTGCTCAGATCCGCAGGGCGCTGAGCAGAGGATGGAGCTCAGTCTGGGCCAGGGCCGGATGGTCAGTGACCAGCACCACTGCGCCTGACTGGATCGCAGTACAAGTTGTACAAAATTAAGGACAGCTCTGCTGGTGTGATTGATGCACCGCTCAGAAACGGTTCAACAAAAATGGTTCAACAGAATTGGGTCAAGAGAAATGCGCCATGAGAAATGGATCGGACCATGAGTAATGCTGAAACTGCGGCTCTTGGCGGAGTGCCTTCCCTGGATCACCCGATTTTTAGTGAGAGCTTGCGGCTGATCCGGCAGATGCCGGGGATGGCGGCGTCGCTGGCGCCGCTTAGCCCCCTGCAGCAGGACGTGCTGCTGCGCCTGATTCACAGCAGCGGTGATCCGGGTTTGGCGGCTGATCTGGTTTGTCCCGCTAACGCCTGCGGCGCTGGCTTGGCGGCGTTAGCTGCGGGGGTGCCGATCCTCACGGACACGGCAATGGCGGCCGCGGCGGTGGCGCCGATGGCGCGGCGCACCTTCGCCAATCCTGTGCGCAGCGTGCTGGATTGGACGCCTGAGCAGGCGCCGGCGGGCTCCACGCGCACGGCCGCCGGCATGGCGGCGGCGCTGGTCGGGCAGGGCCAGCCTGGCGTGGTGTTGATCGGCAGCGCCCCCACGGCCCTGGAGGTGTTGCTCGAGCTGGTGGCAGCGGGAAGCGTGCCGGCACCAGCCCTGGTGATCGGCATGCCGGTGGGGTTTGTGGGGGTGGCGGAGAGCAAGCGTCACCTGGCTGAGAGTGGCCTGGTGCATATGCGGCTCGAGGGCTCCAAAGGCGGAGCCGGACTGGTGGCAGCGGCCTGCAACGCCCTGCTGCGGGCTGCCTGGCTTCAGGCGGCGAGCGCGCCGTCGGCCCCGCTGGGTTCGTCTTGATCCACTTGTATGACGCTGTTGGCTTCGATGCGGCCCAGCACCTGGCGGGCGCGCAGCACCACCGCGGCGGGAACGCCGGCTAGGCGGGCGGCCTCGATGCCATAGCTGCGGCTGGCGCCGCCGGGGGCTACCTGGTGCAGGAATATCAGGGCGTCGCCGGTTTCCTGCACCAGCACCTGGGCATTGGCGACGTTGGCCAGCTGGCCGGCCAGGGCGTTGAGTTCGTGGTAATGGGTGGCGAAGATCGAGCGGGCGCCGATGCCGCCGCGTTCGGCCGGCGTGGCCAGGTGCTCGGCCACGGCCCAGGCGATCGAGAGGCCGTCGAAGGTGGCGGTGCCGCGGCCGATCTCGTCGAGCAGCACCAGGGAGCGCTCGCTGGCGTGGTGAAGGATGTTGGCGGTTTCGGCCATCTCCACCATGAAGGTGGATTGGCCGGCGGCCAGGTCGTCGCCGGCGCCGACGCGGGTGAACAGGCGATCGGCGATGCCGAGGCGGGCCGATGTGGCTGGGATCCAGCTGCCCATCTGGGCCATCAGCTGCAGCAAGCCGGTTTGGCGCAGGTAACAGCTCTTGCCGCTGGCGTTGGGGCCGGTGAGGATGATCAGGTCGGGGCGGGGGGCGGCCTCGGGGATGGCACCAAGAACCACGCTATTGGCGGTGAAGGGCTCTTCCACCAGCAATTGCTCCACCACCGGGTGGCGGCCGGCTTCGATCTGCAGCAGGCGGGCCTCGGGACCGGCGGGGTCGGTGATCTCGGGGCAGCAGTAGCCGCTGGTGGCGGCCACCTCGGCTAGGGCCCCGAGGGCGTCGAGCTCGGCCACCAAGCGCGCAGCTGTGCGAATGGCGGCGGCCTGCTCGCCGACCTGGATGCGCAGGCCGCAGAACAGTTCGTATTCGCGCTGGGCGGCGCGGGCCTTGAGCTGCTGGATGGCGCCCTCACGGTTGCGCAGGGCTGGGGTCACGAAGCGCTCCTCGTTGGCCAGGGTTTGGCGGCGGATCCAGTGCTCCGGCACCGCCGCCGCCTTGGCCTTCGACACCGCCAGGAAGTAGCCGAAGGTGCGGTGGTATTGGAGTTTGAGGCTGCTGAGGCCGCTGAGCCGGCGCTCCTCGGATTCCTGCTGGGCCAGCCAGGTGTCCTGGTCGTCGAGCTGGTTGCGCAACTCATCGAGGGCCGGATCAACGCCGTCGTGGAACAGGCCGCCCTCGGTGAGCGATAGGGGTGGGGTGTCGAGCAGGGCGTGGCGCAGCTCGCCGGCCAGGCTTTCAAGTTCGGGCCAGGGGCGGGCCAGGGCCTGCAGCGGGGCGCTGGTGGCGTTGGTGAGCTGGGCGGCCAGCTGGGGCAGGCGCTCGAGGCCATCGGCCAGGGCCACCAGATCCCGGGCCGAGGCGCTGCCGGCGCCGGCGCGGCCGGCCAGGCGTTCCAGGTCGCCCATCGGGCGCAGCAGCCGGCGCAGGGTTAGTCGCAGGCCGCGATCGGCCACCAGCTCGCTCACGCCGCCCTGGCGTTCCAGGATTGCCGGCCGCTCCACCAGCGGCGCCTGCAGCCAGCGGCGCAGGCAGCGGCCGCCCATGGCGGTGTGGGTGCGGTCGAGCGCCCAGAGCAGGGAGCCGTGCACGCTGCCGCCCAGCTGGGTTTTGGTGAGCTCCAGGTTGCGGCGGGTGGCGGCGTCGAGCACCAACTGGTCGCCGGCCTGCCAGGTGGTGGGCGGATCTAGGGGCACCCGGGTTTGGCTGGTGTCGTCGAGGTAAGCCACCAGGCCGCCCGCCGCGCGCAGAGCCAGCGGCGCTTCGCCGAGCCCCAGGCCATCAAGGCTGGCCAGGCCGAAGCGCTGCTTGAGGGTGGCGGAGGCTTCCGGCGCCTCAAAGGGGGTGCGGGGCAGGGGGGTGAGCCGCAGGGCCTCGGGGCACCAGGTGGGGCAGGGGGTGGCGCTGGCACTTGCGGTGGCAGTGGCGCCGGGCCAGAGCACTTCGGCGGCTTCCACCTGCAGCAGCTCCTGGTGCAAGCCGGCACTACCGCTCCGCTCGGTGACCCGGAATTCACCGGTGCTGACATCGGCCACCGCCAGGCCCCAGCACGCGCCCTCCATCACCACGGCGCAAAGCCAGTTGTTGAGGCGGGACGCCAGCAGGCCCTCTTCAAGCACCGTGCCGGGGGTGAGCACCCGGGTGATGCCGCGCTTGAGCAGTTCGCCCTTGGCCGGGGTGCTTTCCAGCTGGTCACAGAGGGCGACGCTGAGGCCGCGGCGCACCAGCTCAGCGCAGTAGCGCTCGGAGGCATGGTGGGGAATGCCCGCCATCGGCACTCGCCCGACAGCCTTGCCGCCCTCCTTGCCGGTGAGGGTGAGCTCCAGCAGGCGCGAGAGGGTGATGGCGTCTTCAAAGAAGCACTCGAAGAAGTCGCCGAGGCGGTAGAGCAGCACCCGATCGGGATGGGCGGCCTTGAGCTCCACGTAGTGACGCAGCATCGGCGTCAACTGCTCTGGTGCCACCAGGCCGTGGTGGTGCCAGGGGGGCAGGTCGGAGTCGGGGCTTGAGCTTGCTGTGGTTGCGGCCGGCGGGGCAGCTGGGGCGGCTTGGCGCTGACGGCTGCGGGGCCGGGTTGGGCCGGGTGCGGGCTGGGGCTCTTCGGCCAGGCCCAGGGCGGCGGTGAGCGAAAGCTGTTGTTCGGCTTCCGCGGCCACGGCCCTTTCCTGGTGAGGTTGGATCGTAGGTCGACTTGCCGGTGGCTTCATGTTGTGAAGCGGTGCCCCGGCTGACCTGGGTCTGCGTGTGAGAATCTCGCAACTGATTGGCGTGTAGCCGCTGCTAATCCATGCAGATCCTCAACACCCTCACCGTTTTGGCTCTGGTGGTGCTGTCGTTCGCCTTGATTGTGGCGGTGCCGGTGCTTTACGCCAGCAGTGAAGATTCAGGTCGCTCCAATCGCCTGATCCTGCTTGGCGGCCTCGCCTGGGTGGCCCTGGTGCTGCTCAACTGGGGCATGAGCATCTTTGTGGTCTGAAGCGTGGCGATTTTTGAAGGTCGGTTCACCGATACGGCTGGTCTGCGTATCGCGGTCGTGGTTGCCCGTTTTAATGACCTGGTGACCGGCAAGCTGCTGAGCGGCTGCCTCGACTGCCTCTTGCGCCACGGTGTCGACACCAGTGATGCCAGTGCCCAGCTGGATGTGGCCTGGGTGCCCGGCAGCTTTGAGATCCCCCTGGTGGCCCAGCGCCTGGCGGCCAGCGGTCGTTATCAGGTGGTGATCACCCTGGGGGCCGTCATTCGTGGCGACACCCCCCATTTCGACGTGGTGGTGGCCGAGGTGAGCAAAGGCGTGGCTGCCGTGGCCCGCGACACCGGCGTGCCCGTGATCTTTGGGGTACTCACCACCGACACCCTGCAGCAGGCCTTAGAGCGGGCCGGCATCAAGAGCAACCTGGGCTGGAATTACGGCCTGCAGGCCCTAGAGATGGGCAGCTTGATGGCGGCTATTCCCGACTAAAGGTGCCGGGTCGAAGGTGCTTGGTTTGGTGGTGCTAGTACGCGGGTGCAGTGTCCGTAAGTGGCGGGTAGTTGGTTTCGGCTGGCTGGGTTTCCGCTGACTGTGGGAATGCTGGTGGAGCTGTTTCGACGCTATGCGGGAGGTTGTACAGCTGTACAACTTCTTTGACAGTGCCCATCAGCGCAACCCTTCCTTCGCCCCCGCCGCCGCCATGACCACGGTTCCGCTTGCTCAGGCTCGCCAGCAGTTGTCCGGCTTGCTCGATCGCATACAAGCTGGTGAGTGCGTGGTGATCAGTCGCTACGGCAAACCGGTGGCGCGGCTGATTCCTGAGCTATCAGGCCAGGCTGGAGCGGAGCTTTGGCTTGAGCGCTTACGTCGTCTGCACCAGGAGGCGGGCCATGGAGCCGTTTGAACCGTGGCGGCGCATGGGCAGCCATGGCCGGCTGCTCGATGTTTCTTTGTTGCGGGCATTGCTGCTGCCGGGGCCAAAGAGTGCTGCTGCTCTGAATTGGTTGGAGCGGGTGGGGGAGGGGCTGCTGAGGGTGAGTGCGTGGAGTGTGATGGAGCTCGAGGGGGAGCTCGATAGCCAGGCCGCGCAACGGTTGCTAGATGGCTTTTTGGCGGAACGTTGCCCGGTGGTTTGTTTTGAGCCAGACGACTTTGCGATGGTGCGCCACCGCCAGCGCTACAGGCCTGGCATTGCAGCCCTGCCCCTTTTGCTTCAGCTCCAGCTTGCCTATCGCCTGGGCCTGTTGCCGGCGACCCTCGATCGGGATCTAGCTGAGGCTGCTGGCGCGCTTTCCTATCCGGTCGAAACCCCTGAGCTCCCTGAAACTCCTTGTTTCACCAGTAGGGCCTGGGGGGCTGCATCGCGGAAGCCCAGCTGCTGATAAAAGCCAGCACTGTTGGTGGTCATCAAATAAACGCGCTCAACGCCGCGCAGGGCGGGGGCGGCCAGCAGGGCCTCCACCACCCGGCGGCCCAGGCCTTGGCCGTGCAGGTCGCCGGCTACCACCACATCCCAGAGCACGGCGCGATAGATCCCATCGCTGCTGGCCCGGCCGAAGCCCACTAGGCGCTTGCCATGCCACAAGCTCACCACCACGGCGCTGCCAGCCAGCAGGCGGCGCAGCTGCCCGTGGCTGCGCTGCTGGGCCCAGAAGGCGTGCTTGTTGAACAGGCGCTGCAGCTTCCACAGGCCCCGGGTAGGGCGCAGGCCTGGCCCAAAGCCAAACCAGCGCATGCCAGGGGCACCAGGGGCGTGGATTAGGAGGCGCAGTGCTGCCATGGCAGCATTCTCCCAGCGGAGCGTTCCCTGTGACCCGTAAGGGAATAATTTTGGCCGGAGGCAGCGGCACTCGGCTGCATCCGATCACGCAGGCGGTAAGTAAGCAGCTGCTGCCGGTGTACGACAAGCCGATGATCTATTACCCGCTCAGCACGTTGATGCTGGCGGGGATTCGGGAGGTGCTGATTATCACTACCCCCCAGGATCAGCCGGCCTTTGAGCGCCTGCTGGGTGACGGTTCTCGCTGGGGCATGACGATCGCCTACGCCGAGCAGCCCAGCCCGGACGGGTTGGCCCAGGCCTTTCTGATTGGCGACGATTTTCTGGACGGTGCGGCGGCGGCCCTTGTGCTCGGCGACAACCTTTTCCACGGCCATGATTTGATTCCCCAGCTCCAGGCCTGCAATGGCCCAGCTGAGGGAGCCACGGTGTTTGCTTATCCGGTGCGGGATCCGGAGCGCTACGGGGTGGTGGAGTTTGCCGCGGATGGCCGGGTGCTGAGCCTGGAGGAAAAACCCAGCAAGCCCAAGTCGCGCTACGCCGTGACCGGGCTCTACTTCTATGACTCATCGGTGGTGGAGCGGGCCCGGCGGGTGCAGCCATCGCACCGTGGTGAGCTGGAGATCACTGATCTCAACCGCCAGTATCTCGAGGAAGGCCTGCTGCAGGTGGAATTGATGGGCCGGGGCATGGCCTGGCTGGATACGGGCACCTGCGATTCGCTGCATGAGGCCGGCAGCTACATCCGCACCCTGGAGCATCGCCAGGGGCTGAAGGTGGGCTGCCCTGAGGAGGTGGCCTGGCGGCTGGGCTGGATCAGCGCCGACCAGCTCGCCGCCCTGGCTGCTCCGCTGCGCAAGAGCGGTTACGGCGACTATCTACTGCAACTTCTGGAGACCCCCGATGCAGGCTGAAGTGCTCACCACGGCGGCCGGCGTGCCCGTTCAGGGACCGTTGCTACTGACGCCGCGGGTGTTTGGCGACGAGCGGGGCTTCTTCTTCGAAAGCTGGAACCAGCAAGCCTTCAACGCTGCCGCGGGCGACACCGCCTTCGTGCAGGACAACCACTCGCGCTCCAGCCGCGGCGTTTTGCGGGGCCTGCACTACCAGCTGCCGCCCCATCCCCAGGGAAAGCTGGTGCGCTGCGTGCTGGGGGAGATCTTCGATGTGGCGGTCGATATCCGCCGCAGTTCACCCACGTTCGGCCAGTGGGTGGGGGCAGTGCTGAGCGCCGACAACAAGCAGCAGCTGTGGGTGCCGGCGGGTTTTGCCCACGGCTTCCTCACCCTGAGCGAGCAGGCCGAGGTGCTCTACAAAACCACTGATTTCTGGAGTCGAGAGTGTGAGCGCGCCATCCGCTGGGATGACCCTGCGCTAGCGATCGCCTGGCCGCTTGAGACCCTGGCTGGCGCCGAGCCCCAGCTGTCGGAGAAGGATGCTGTGGCGGCGTTGCTGGCCGAGCTGGCTGAAGGAGACCTGTTCTGATGAAGGTGTTGCTCACCGGCGCCGCCGGCCAGCTGGGCCAGGCGCTGATCGCCTCCAGGCCGCCCGAGGTGGAGTTGATCGCCTGCAGCCGCGGCGAGCTGGATCTTGCCGATGCCGAGGCCTGCCGGGCGGCGGTGCAGCAGCATCGGCCCGATTGGGTGCTCAATGCCGGCGCCTACACGGCGGTGGACAAGGCCGAAAGCGAGCCGGAGCTGGCTGCGGCGGTGAATGCCGGCGCGCCGGCGGCCTTTGCTGAGGCGCTGGCGGCAACGGGCGGCCGGTTGCTGCAGGTGAGCACCGACTTTGTGTTCAATGGGGCCCAGGGTTCGCCGTATCGGCCTGAGCAGCGGCTTGATCCGCTCGGTGTGTATGGCGCCACCAAGGCGGCGGGGGAGGCGGCGGCGCTGCAACTACCCGGCGCCCGGCTCCTGCGCACCAGTTGGGTGTATGGGCCGGTGGGCAAAAATT
>NZ_JAGQCP010000037.1:0-24493 GCF_024346255.1 Cyanobium sp. BA5m-10
GCAGGGGATCATCAGCACACCGAACCAGCCCACATAGAGGCGGTTGTTGGTGGAGGTGACCCAGTCGCAAAACTGGTTCCACGCAGAAGCGCCTTGGCGCTGCTGAATAGTGGTTGTCATGAGAACGTTCGGGGAAGGGCTTACCTGACAGATGCCGGAAGGCTTTGCAGGCAAGCGGTAAGTAGATGCGGGGCGGCAAACCGCTCGCTCATCTGAACTTAACACCAATTCACATCTTCCGGCCAACTTGGAGGCTCAATTGGGCAGCACCAGGACTTATGGCACCGACAAGCCCGGCTGATCACCCCCTATCCGGTGGTCGATGCACAAGGTCCGGCACGGAGATCCCGTCTTGGTGGTTTTCGGAGACAGCCGCCACCGGGACCCTGGTGCCGCGGAGGTGCTCATTCACCCAACAGGTGGCAGCGGCTGCCGCAGCACTGCTGTGTTCTCTGGCGCTAGCTCCATCTTCCTGAGCGCTGCTCGGCTATTCCCTTAGCAGCCTTCCCTTGGAAGCCCCGTTTCGTCCTGCGGCGCAACCCGTAGGGGCCAGTGCTTGATCTGGCGCACCTTGGAGTGCGTGGATAGACGTTCTTGGGTAGCCGCACCGCAAGGTAGGGCCAGCAAAGCCGATGACGCCTGAACTCGCAACTGCGTACTTGAGGGACTCCTGCTGCTCCATGAGGAGCTGTCACAGGATCCTGAGTCGCCTTGGTACGTGGGCACACCAGACCAGACGCAGGTGCTGCATGACGAGTTCTGGATCTTGGCTGGAGAGCTCTACCCCCGCTCCAGCGCTGCCTTGGTAGATGCCTGGTACCGAGCTGGTCGCTCGTCTTTATTACCGGTGAACTGCACCGGCGAGCTGTTCAGCAGCCGGCACCTCCAGCTGGGGGGTTGATTAGGTCTGCTCAGGCAGAGGGTGATGCAGCAACTAAAAATTGAGGCTTTGAGCCGTTAGAAGTAAGAGCAAGGAGCGGCGGATAGGGCAGCTGCTTATGTGACGATTCTTGTTCGCAATCCGCGGTCAACGGGGATTCCACCTATTTTTTGCCCCATCTTGCGGCGCTTGGTGTGTCTTGACCCCAGAACGTCGTACCCATACCATCCGAATACTGATCGCCGATGACGAGGCGAACATCAGGCGCATATTGGAAACGAGGCTGCGTCTAGCTGGCTTTGAGGTGGCTGCGGCGGTGAATGGTATGCAGGCGCTTGAACTCTTCCGCAGCTTTGAGCCGGATGCACTTGTTCTTGACGTGATGATGCCAGAGCTTGATGGTTTCGCTGTGACCGAGAGGATCCGTGCTCAATCAGAAGTGCCGATTATTTTGCTCACTTCATTGAGTGATGTGGGCGACCGCCTCACTGGACTCAAGCTTGGTGCCGATGACTACATACTCAAGCCATTTAGCCCAAAAGAGCTTGAGCTACGTATTCGCTGTGTGCTGAGAAGAAGCTCTCCATTGCTTCTCAGCGGCAAGCAAATAAATAATGGCGCTGAGCTAAAGCCTGCAAGCACTCATTGGATGATTGTAGGGAATTTCAGGGTTGATCTAACGCGCCGCAAAGCCTATCGCGGTGATGAGCGCATCCGTCTAACGGGAATGGAATTCAGCCTGCTAGAGCTATTGATTAACCGAGCGGGTGAGCCAGTCAGCCGGCTGGACATCCTCGAGCAGGTTTGGGGGTATAGGCCCACAAAATCTAATGACAGTCGTGTAGTAGACGTTCACATATCACGACTGCGCGCAAAAGTGGAGGAGGACGTAGAGGTTCCCGAGCTTATTCTTACAACGCGAGGCAAAGGCTACATGTTTCGGCGTTGCAGCCAGGAAGAAATGTCTCTCAAAGTATGAGCCCATGCTCGTGATCTCTCCACAAAGCAGTCAGGACTGGCCCCGGCAGCACCCCCTAAAGTCAACGTATAAGGCCAAAATATTTCAAGAGGTCTTGTTGCAAGCGGCGATGCAAAGGTGTGACATTGACCATATTTTTTGGAAGTGAATTTAATTCAATTCCAGACTTTTCTGCCTCCTTGCGAACCTGCTTCAAGACAGGTATCAGAAGCAAGGCCATCACAAGCGACATCAGCAGCAGCGCCGGAAGAACGCTGATGGTCATGGCAACAAAAACGGTCCCGGCCAGCATTTGACTGGCCAGCACCAGCCACTTCGGTTTGCTTTTGCCGGATAGCTGTTTCATGGCCTCATCTTGATAGCGCTTCCGGCTCGCCGGGCCCCTGCTTTGGTCCGCGAAACAATCCATCTAGGTAGTGCTTGACCACTGCGGGCTGCATCAGCCTGTACTGATCCCATTGCGGGTGATCGTCGATGAATACCGCCATAGCCTGAAATACATCCTCTGGGAACTGGTTTTCCACACTCACCCCAGCAGCAAGGGCATAGATCAAAAGCTGAGTGAAGATCACTACCGCCAGGGTCTTAAAGACAAAGCGCTCACGATCAAAGGATGGGCTACCAGTTCTTCCAGCCGTAGTGCTGCCCTGCGTCGTTGCTGTTGGCGGTGTAAGCACCTGCCACCAGATCAGCTTCACCGTTGGGGTCGTTATGAATGGCGACCGGCCGTCCCAGGTTGATATGCAGCGCCAGGGCTGCTCGATCACATTGGTCGCAAAGTGGCCGTAAGCCCCGGGTAGCGCAAGGCCGATAGCTGGGCCTCTGCACTTGTGCTGTCGCCGTATTTGGCTCGGATTAACGTTGTATTCATCGTCGGAGCAGGCCTTGCCCCAGCGGTAGCCGGTGCCAGATGCCTTGTCATCCTGGTGCAGGCGGGGCGCACTGCGTCGCACCGAGAGGTGCGCCACCAGGGTGGGGCCTCGGTAAGGACCGCCGGGTCCGCAGCAACGACGTCGAGCCGCAACTGAATCAATTCACTCAAGTTGCTGGGGCTCAGCCTTCCAGGCATAACTGAACTGGCACCAGCGTTCAGCTCAGCAGGGTTTTGCCGTCGAGACGACGGATCGCCACGACCCCGGGCCTGGGCGGCCTGGCGGGTACCCCAGACGGCCAGTTAGATCCGAGCGGCACCCAGCGCAGCTGCTCGAAGCGTTGACCGTTTCGATCGACCAGGCTGTGGGCTTGGGCTTCCACCTCCTTGCCTTGGCGCACACCCTGGCCCTCGCCTGGGTGCTGCACCGCAAGAAACAGCGTGCGGCCCTCGCTATCGAAGCAGGGCCCGCACAGCTCACACCCCACCGGACCGATCGCAAAGCAGAGGGCCTGTCCCGCCATTGCACCTTCGCGCGGCAGCAGCCAGCAGCTGTTGTTGCCGAACACATCGAGGTCGGCATCCCCAGAGCGATCGGTCACCAGCCAGAGGTTGCCGGATGGGTCGAAGGCGAGGTTGTCGGGATGGCTAAAACCGAGCCCGCCCTCCCAGGGCAGGCCGCCAGCGGCCACCATCCGCCAGCGGAAGCGGGCGCCTCGGCCAGCGCCGCCATCGCTCAGGCGCATCACCCAACCGTGGAGCCAGAGGGATTCGCCTTTGGGGCCGCGGAAGACCGCCGGATCACTGCAGCCGCTGTCATCACGGCCTGCCGCCGTGAAAGCGATCAGCAGGTCGCCGTTGATCGGGTCGATATCGGTGTCTTCTGGCCTGGGGCAGGCGGTGGCACCAGCAGCGTTGGCGGCTAGATGGGCATCAATCAAGATCGCCCCCTGCTGCCGCAGCTGCGCCTGCACGTCATCGCCGCCCAACGGGTAAAGATCGCCAAGTTTTTTGTAGCGGCTGCGGTAGGCCTGCAGTGCGGAATCGCTGCTGAGCGCTTCACTGCCGCTGCGCTGGCGGTCGCTGTGGGGCAAAACGACCGGTTGCTCCCAGCCAAAGCGCTCGTAATGACTGGGGGGTTGCGGCTGCACCTCCGTGGTGGCCTCCAGGGCAATCCAGGTGCCGCTGCCTTGTGCGTTGAAACGGGCCACCTCCAGGCGCCCGGCTGCAAACAGCTGCGAATTGGTGCGATCGACCGGGTCTTGCACGAGCCCCTCACTGACAAAGCGGTAAAAGTGGCCGCCATGGCGATCGCAACCCGAATACACCACCAGCGGCTCCCCGGACCGCGCCACAACGGCAACGGCTTCGTGGCGAAAGCGGCCCAGAAGACTGTGCTTAACCGCGGGTTTGCTTGGCTCGCGGGGATCAAATTCCACCATCCAGCCGTACTTGTTGCCGGCCAGCCCGAAGGGATTGCCGAGCCCGTCGAGGCGTGAACCATCCCAGCGGAACGGGCGCTTCTCGGGGGAAGCCGCCGAGCCATCGGCATAGACGGCCTCGGGTACCTGCGATTGAAAGTTTTCCTCAGCGCTCAGCACGGTGCCCCAGGGGGTGGTGCCGCCAGCGCAATTGGCAAAGGTGCCGATGATCCGATCACCCAGGCCGTCGCGGTAGCCAAGCGGCTGGCTGTGGCGAAACACCGCCGCCGCCGGACCGCTGCAGCGCAGTGCCTGCTCCTGCTGGCTGAGCCCGCTTAGCCCATCGATGCGCCGCTCATAGCGACTGCCGCCGAGGCGGCGCCAGCCTGAGCTCCCCTGCTCAAGCTCGAGCACGCCGATGCCGAGATCAGCCATGGCAGCACGGGCCACGGCCTCGATCAGCGAACGCAGCGGGTCGTTCGCAGCCAGGCTGGCCACATCCACGCTGCCGCCGCGGCTGGCCAGGGACTGCTGCAAAGGCTCCAGCGGCAGAGTGGTGCCCACGGCTTCTGAAAAACCTGCCGACCAGGTCTGCGGGCTTATGTATTCGAAGTTGATACTCAACAAGGCCTTCCCGCTAGGTAGGGCCTGAAATGCCAGGTAGTCGTTGTTGAAGCCAAAGCGACCCGTGGCGAGAAGATCCCCCCAGACAGCGATCAGCTCGGCGCGATAGCCCTCGGGAACCAGCAGTTTGTCGTCGACGTTGAACGTTCGATAGATGCGCCGTTGGTCTGCCGCATTCAGCCCGTCAGCAGGCAAGGGCAGAGGTGCACGCACGGGCACAAAGGGCAGGGCAGCATCCCCTGCCGTGCCACGGCTGCGCACCTCAAGCTGCGGCAGCAGCATGGCAGCGGCGCTGCTGCCAGCACCGATGCCCAGTAATTCGAGCAGCTGGCGGCGTTTGAGCGCGGAGCGATTCATTGCTTTATTGCTGGGGTGGCGCTGAGCAGCCCGGCAGCTGGCGCGGCACCAGCCGGGCAAGGTGTGAGCGTTGCAGGGGATTGAAGTTGTCGTCGGTCGCCAGCAGCAAGCTTGGCTGGCCATCGCCAAGGGGCGGAGCCGCAAGCAGCACTTCCCAGTTATCTGGAGCAAGACCGAGCTGCAGCAGATTCCAGCTGATCAGTGGAGCCACGGGGGGAGCGTCAGCGTTGCTGGTTGTGCTGGTTGTGATGGCGCTGGCTGGATACAGCACCAGTCGCGCCTGCCACTGATCGGGTGCCGTAAAGCGTCGCCACAAACCGAGCAGTCCCTGCTTGCTGGCCAGCAGATCGGTGAGCCCCAAACCTCCAGGTGGCAGGGCCAAGGGGCGCAGCTCTGCAGGGTGCAAGGCGCCGCTGGCATCGGGCGCCCAGCGCAGCAGCCGTACGCGATCAGGTGGATCTTGCAGCAGGGGCTGTTCAGCCGCCATCAGCAAGGCGCCGTCTACAGGTGAACGGCTCAGGGACTCCGGGCCCCCATTGCTGCGCAGTCCACGCTTGGGCTGGAGGCGCCAACCTGGCGGCAGCTCCCGGCTACTCAGAAGCGAACCTGCGGCCATGTCGTAGCGGAGCAACGCAGCAGGTTGCGCAGGTTGCAGCCGCCCCTCAGTGGCTACCCAAAAGTGCTGGGCTTCAACCACCAGCCCTTCGCCGTCCATGGGCTGCGGCTGCTTCAGCTGTAGGGGTGGCAGCGGCACGAGACCCTTCAGTCCGCCGGCTCGGAAGCCACGCCAGCGGCTGATGCTGCCGCGGGGAGCATCGCTCAGCAGCCACAACTCATCAACTTCTGGGCGGTAGGCCCCGGCCGAGAAGCCACCCCCCTGGCTCGGCTCGATCAGCCGCTGCTCGACAACCTCCCAGCCGGCAGAGAGTGGACAGGGCAGGGCAATAGCGGTGGGTGCGTCCATGGCGAGTGCTCAGGTCGACGCGGATATTTCAGTGGGGGTGGGCTTGAACTGGAAGGACATCGTGCCGATCACGTTCACCGCCCGGATTGGATCAAGGATGCTTCAGCTGTAGCAGAGCTACTGCTCTTTTGCCTGTTGCGCCTGCAGCGTATCCCTGTGCTGAAAAGGCTTGTAGCCATGGCCTCGACACGAGAAAAGTGAGTTTGTGGATGGGGCTGGCATGGATCTCTGGGTGCTTCAAAAGCGACCGACCGGAATGGTCGAGCCCTTTGAGCTGACGCGGTTGCGGGAGGAGGCGCGCGTTCTTGACATCCGCTTTGAGACCGTCGCACCAGAAGAAATCGATCTAATCGTTAGCCGCGGTGGCCGGCGATCAATTCGGCGCTGCGGCTCTGAGGTTCAACTCCCCGATGTCTTGCTGCCCCGTACTGGTAGTGCCACGGATTACTTCTCATTGGCGATCCTGCGCCAGCTGGAGCACCTGGGTGTGGCTGTGGTGAATCGCAGCAGCGCCATCGAGGCGGTCAAGGACAAGCTCTATGCGCACCAAATCCTCGCCCAGAGCAATTTGCCAATCCCACGCACCATGTTGGTTCGCTTTCCAGTCGATCCCCATCTGGTCGCCCAACAGATTGGGTTTCCCTGTGTCATCAAGCTGCTGGTTGGCTCTTATGGCGACGGGGTTGTGCTCAGCCGTGACCCAGCCAGCTTCCGTGACCTGATGGAGCTGGTCTCCGGGCTGGATCGCTCCCAAAGCCTGATCCTGCAGCAGTACATCGGTACAAGACCCGGAAAGGACCTGCGGGTCTGGGTAATTGGCGGCCAGGTTATTGGCGCCATGTTGCGCAGCAGCACCGATGGCAGTTTCAAGGCAAACATCAGTAGGGGTGGGGATGGGCAGGCATTTCCGCTTAACCCAGAGCTGGAGCGACTAGCGCGCGATTCAGCCGCCGCCTTGAACCTCGACATAGCTGGTGTCGACCTGCTGTTTGATGGCGATGGTTACAGCATCTGCGAGGTCAATAGCGCCCCAGGCTTTCAGGGCTTTGAGACAGCCACGGGCCTGAACGTGGCTCGCCTGGTGCTTGAGCACTGCAGATCAACAGTGCAGTTATTGCCGCCAGTTCATGGGCAAGGTCTGGCGTTGGCCCCGCGGCACAAACCGCAAGGGCCCGAACTGCAAGCCCTGAAGGCCGCGACCTGATTGCTTGCTACGGGCTTGCTGGGCTCTCAGAAGAGCAGTCCTGAGCTCGCAACGCTGCACCTTTACGCCAATGCGCCGCAATGTGCCTCAGGGAACCTGGCAGCAGGCTCCAGTTGACGCGAGGTTGATCCCATCTCTGGTTTGAGTAGGTGAGCTGGTCTGATTTGGAGCGGATGGTGGCCGATGCAGAAACCAGCCCGGCGCTCCGGCAGGTCCTCCGCCAGTGCCATAGCCGTCAGGAACTGGTGCACACCGCCCGCCAGCTGGGCTATCGGCTCACCAGATCTGACCTACAAAACGCCTGGCTGGAGCACCACAACGCAGCGGAAGCGCAAGGAGCCACTGGCGTGATCTAGCCACGGAGCGAGGCTGGGCGCGGCAGTATGTAACGAAGACGTTACATGGCTCTCATGACAGTCGGGGAAGTCTTTCTGGAGTCCATCTCTAGTGGTGTGATCACGGAGCATGAGATCTCCTGGGTCGCCTCCCAGCAGGGTGGCTTTGCCCGCCACGAGGAAGCCTTGGCGCTTCGGTTGGGGCGCTTGGTCGACGAGGGGCAGATCAACCTTGGTTGCCGCCTGCCAAGCCGGCGCCGCGGCAGAGCGGCCGCTTGCGCCTGACACCGCAGCAGCTCTTATGAATCAAGACGACTCACTGCACTACTGGCGGAACATGCGCATCGCCATGGAGGCTGCAGGTGCAACCTCAAGTGCCATTTACAAACGCGCCCTAGCGATCACCCAGGGTCTTCCAGATCCCCTCGCATCTCAGGATTTAGCCGAGGGATAATTGTTGGTCCCTTTCTGATCCGGAGGTTTCAGGTCAGGTGGTGGCCCTCCCAATCAGCCTGGAAACGCAAACGCAGCTCGACCATTGCTGCAACCTTTCACAACCTATGGCATTCGTCTTAACACGACGAGTTTTTCAGCATCGCGCTGATTAACTTCATATGGAGCAATTGCAGCGTGTTGAGCGCTTCAATGGCCACGCCGCAATGATTGGCTTTGTGATCGGTGTTGTTCCGCCTGCCACACCCGGCTTTTACCTTTCCGCTTCTAATCTATCTTTGCAGTTGCATTGCCGGGTTAGTTAAGTCTACCAATATTATTTCTTTTCAACATTTTGGCCGCCCAACAATCGACTCTTAATCCATTATTGCTTGGCCCGCCCCCATTTTTATTATGTCTCAGTACATCAAGGACGACGTTGAAAGATTAAGCCGCGGTAAATCGACTCAATCAAAAATAGGAAGCCGTCGAGTTCCTCACAGGTTAACGCAAAAGGAACGCATCCTTTTTGAAGCGGCAAAGCGTCAAGGCTTCTTGAAAGTCCCTGTAGCTGGTATTCGCCCAAACGTTCTTAATGTTTATAAGTCGTGGTGCGATGCCGAGGGTAGAGGTTGCATCATTGTAGATAGCATTAAATCATAGAAGGCTTGCCAGCGCGGATAGCCTCAGCTCATAGCTTCCCAATGCAAAACGCTCCGTGCAGAACTGGCAGCTGTGGGCCGTAGCGGCCGCGCTCTCCGCAGCAGTAACCGCTCTATTGATCAAGGTGGGCGTGCAGGGAGTGGATGCGGGGATGGCCACCCTGTTCCGCACCCTGGCCGTGGCGATTGTGCTGGCTCTGGTGCTGCTGGTCAGCGGCCGGCTCGATTGGCAGGAGCTACGCCACCTGCCCGCTCTCAGCCTAGGCGCTCTCGCCCTCTCCGGTCTGGCGACAGGGGTCTCGTGGTTCTGCTACAGCCGAGCCCTGCAGCTGGGGCCCGTGGCTGGGGTGGCGGCACTCGACAAGCTCAGTGTTGTGCTGATTGCCCTGCTGGCGCTGCTGCTGCTTGGTGAGGAGCTCGACCTCAAGGCCTGGCTCGGGGTGGTGCTGATGGCTATCGGCGCTGCTTTGGTTGCCTGGGTCTAGCGGCTCAGGCAGGCCGGATCGCGCTGAAACAAACCGTCGAGGTAATGCCGGCTCACGGCCCGGTCCTTGCAGCCGTGCTGGAACAGGAAGCCCGCAAGCGCTGCCTGCAGCAGGCGGTACTGGTCCCAGTTGGGATGGCTGCTGATGAATTCCCGCATCGCCTGATACAGGTCCTCCGGGAACTCATTGACGACGCTCACGTGGACCAGCAGATGGTCGGGGATTTGGCTCATGCGTTCATCACGGCAGTCCACCCATCAAGTCACGTGCACCGCAGCGGCGTCAAAGCAGCAAAACCAGTCCGACAAGGCCGTGTCTTGCCGTGAGAAGTAAGTCCTGAGCTGCCTTCCTGGCGGCTTGCTGCTCCGCTTGGGCTGGCCAAAACTCCCCGCTGCCGCCGGTCAAGAGGAGAGGGCTTTTCCACAGCGGGGGCTGCACTGCTGGCACCAGCAGCGGGCTCTGGGGCGTTCAGCCTGTGGAAAAGTCGCCGGTTATGGCGGGATACCGCTGAATTCGGGGGAAAACCCCATAGCTCAGCAGCCCTGATCAATCCGCCCATGCCCCTGCAGCAATACCAATCGGGTTAAGCGAAACACCAGCTCCTGTCTGATCTCCTAAGCAGAACGGCCCAGGGCCAGACAGTGGCCGCCAAAGTGCCTGGTACGACTCAAAAATCTATTTGAGAGTTTCTGGCTTAGAAGGCTTGGGGAGTCGTGGCTGTGACAAGCCAAGCCACAGTTATACCAACGGTTTAACTCTCTCAGCGCCTCAAAGCCAGTGACGGCGAGTGACAGGAAGGAGCGTTCACAATGGGCAAGCTCCCCAACCTGGGCTTTTCTCATGGCTGATCACGACGGACGGATACTCAGCGTTCGGGAAATGATCAATGCTCACCTGTTCCCGCTTCTGGCCTTAGTCGCCACAGCGAGCTCAGTCTCGATTGCCCTATCGCTTGGCCCCATTGCTGGCCAGTCCTCCCGCTGGAATCAGTGCTTCGATGCTGGGTTGGCGTGGCTGGAGCGCACAAGTCCCCGCATCAAAGGTGGCGACAGCACGGCCATTGCGGCCAACTTCTGCAATGGCGGCCTGCCCAACAAGCCTGCGCGCTAGAGACACAGACGGTGCTAGAGCGTCAGAACTAGCACCTTGTTGGATGGGCAAGCAGGCTTGGATCCCAAGAGTTGGAGCGGATACCTGATGTACTTCGTCGATTCAGTTGGGGCTCTGGCGTAGATGTTTAAGCACGACGAGTGACAGATGCCATGAGCAGCTACCTGATCAGACGCGACGACGGCATCAGCGACGGCATCGCCGGTCAGGTGTTCGACAGCTACGACGCGGCCTATGCGGTGGTTGAGCGTTACTACGCCGATATCTGCTGCTCAGACGATCGCGAGTACTACCGGATCGAGGTCTTAAGCGAGGAACTCCCTGGCTCCCCACAGCTCGCCCCAATGGTCAAGCCATTCGGCGACCGCCTGGCGTGTCAAGTGCCGAGTTCACCTTCCTTGAGCACGACAGTGACCCGATGGCCTTGAATGAACCAACCCCAACCTGAGCAGGCTTCATGAAAAACACTTTCCTGGCCGCCGTCTTTGGAGGTGCCCTCACCCTTGCGGCGGTGCCCTCCTCCGCCAGTGAGTTGTGCGGGATCGGCTTCATCAGGGGCCCCTTGGGGAACTGTGTCGCACGGGGTGTGGTTGCTGCACCCGTTGTTGCACCTGTTGTTGTTGCCCCAGTTGTCATTGCCCCCGTCGTCGCCCCTCGTGCGGTAGTGGCCCCTGGCGCTGCTGCCGTGCGCGGCCCTAATGGTGGCGCTGTCGTCCGTGGCCCCGAGGGTGCGGCTGCTGTGCGTGGCCCTAACGGCGGGGCAGCTGTTCGCGGACCCGAAGGCCGCACCTACGTTCGCCGCTGAACGAGTTGGCTACAGACCCACTGCGGCCCGGTGAAACTGGTGATCCAGCCGGGCTATCGCTTCGCGGTGGTGCAGGGGTTGGGTTCAGCTCTGCAGCTGGATGTTCGGAGTGACTATCTGATAGTCCCAGCCCCCAACCTGGTTGTTGAAGGTCTGGTTGTTGAACAGGTCGGAGTAGATCGCATTCCAGTTGGAGATACCGCTATCTCCCAGGCCAACGCTGATCACCTTGAGGTTGTCCGGACTGCCACTTTTCAATGCGGTGCTATCGAGGGCTGCATTGAGCTCCCGTTGGTTCTGGCCCCAGATGTCCACCCCATTGGCCGTGGGCACTTTGATCGGCGTGCCATTGCTCAAATAGCGCAGGCCTGAACTGGTGATCGGATCACCGCCCAGATCGGCATCGGTGGGCAGGGCCACATTGACGCCGCTCCAGCCTTGGCCGTATTCGGGCCGGTTGTCCCACCAGGGACGCCGCTCTGGGCGTCCGTCGGTGAGCAGACCCACGTAGGTGAGGGTATCGGTGGTCACGGAGGTGAGTTCGTCTTTCAGTACGTCCTTGAGCGCCGTGAGTGCCCCCAGCATTTCAGTGCCGCTGTAGCGGTTGCCGCGAGTGCCCGGGGCTGAATAGGCATCGAGGTCGCTGGGCGCAGGCAGGCCTCGCGCGATCCAATCGGGGCTGGTGCTGCTGCCGTATTGCTGGTCGGGTGTGGCCGTCGCCATAACATCGCTGGACAGAATGACCCCCTCGGCTGTGCTGCTGCTGGTGATCACCGTTTTGGTATGGGTGACCAGATAGCTGAAGTCGATCGTGTGAATGGTGACCTTCTGGGCGGTTTGGTTGTCGAATGGATTGTCAATGAGTTCCCAGTTGAGGATTTCGGTGGCCAGGATCTGGTTGTTGGTGAGTTGAACATCGCCATTGAAACCGATTTGGTCGCCCTGCTTGAAGATGTAGCCAGCGTTGTTGAAGACAGGCTTGAGGTAGTAATAGAAGGCAATGCGGTTCTGGGCCTCAAGACGGGTGACGCCTGTGGGGTCGAGCCCCTGCATGGAAGTGGAGTTGTCAAGCAGCAGGAATAGGTTGACGGGACTCGCGTCGGTAACGGGAATCGGCGGCTCGGGCCCCACCGACGAGCTGTCGTAGTTGATGTAGACCGTGGCTGGGTTGCTGGTGGCTCCCTGTTCGTCCTGGATGGTGTATTTGATCGGGGTTGGGTTTGTTGTGAAACCCGGATTGGGTGTGAAGGTGATGTCGCCATTGCCAGGGTCCACACTCCAGGTGCCCTGGCCAGGAACAACAAGCGGTTCGCCTGGATTCGCAGTTCCTTCGATCTTGATCGTGTTCGGCACCAGCCTGGAATCGATGTCTGTGTCGTTGGCGATCACGCGGATGGTGCCGCTCTGGCCTGACGTCATCCGGCCGATGTAGTCATCACTGGCCTTGGGGTTGTCGTTGGTTCCCTCAACCGTGATGGCGAGCACGGCGATGTCCGTGAGTCCACCACTGTGGTCCAGCACGGTGTAGTTGAAGAATTCGGTGAGACTGTCGCCTTGGTTCAGTCGTTCCACCGTCAGGTCGCTGTTGTTCACCACGTAGGTGAAACTGCCGTTGGCATTGAGCAGCAGGCTGCCGTACTGCCCCTGAATGGCACTGCCAACGCTGCCGGCCGTGCCCGACCCTTCCACGGCACCGGTGCGGATGGCGGTGACCGTTCCCTTGCTGGGTAGCGGTGTGTCGTTGCTGTCGACGTCCGTGTCGTTGGTCAGCACGTTGCCGCTGGCGTTGGCGCCGCCACTGCTGTTGTTGATCCCTCCGGCTTCCTTGGCGATGCCGATGTCATCGTTGGCCACGGGGGCATCATTGCTCCCCAGGATCGTGATCGTCAGTACGGCCAGGTCCGTGAGTCCGCCGGTGTCGCTCACGGTGTAGTTGAAGCTTTCGCTCAAGCGGTCGCCCGGATTAAGGGCTTCGACCGTTGGGTTGGCATTGTCAATCACATAGCGGTAGCTGCCATCTGATTGGATCGTCAGTGCGCCATAGCGCCCCTGCAAGGCTGAGCCAATCGTGCCGGCGCTTCCTGCGCCCTCCACGCCACCCAGGCGAATCGCGGTGATCGTCCCGTTGATCGCTGGAGTGTCGGAGCGATCGACATCGCTGTCGTTATTCAGAACATCCCCGGTGGCGTCGGCACCACCCGTGCTGTTGCCGACGCCACCGGCTTCCGTTGCCGTGGCACTGTCGTCGCTGGCGACGGGGGCATCGTTTCTGCCGGTGATCGTGATGGTGAGTACGGCCGTGTGGGTGAGGCCACCGGTGTCGCGCACCGTGTAGTTGAACGTCTCGATCAGTTGGTCGCCCGCATCCATGCCATCCACCTCGGGATTGGCGTTGTTGAGCGTGTAGGTGTAGCTCCCGTTGGCACTGATGCTCAGGCTGCCGTAGGTGCCGACAAGCAGGAAGCCACCGTTCCCGTCCGGGCTGCCTGCTGTACCTGAACCCTCCTTGGCTCCTGAGCGGATGGCCGTGACCGTGCCCTTGGTGGACAGTGGCGTGTCGTTGCTATCGACATCCCTGTCGTTGCTGAGCACGTTGCCGCTGGCGTTGGCACCGGGGGTGCCGTTGCGGGTACCGCCTGCCTCCACAGCTGTGCCGGTTTCGTTGCTTGCCGTTGGAGTGTCGTTCGCCCCCTCGATCGTGATCGTGAGTACGGCAGTGTCTACCAGTCCGCCGATGTCGCGCACGGAGTAGTTGAAGCTCTCCTGGAGGGTCTGGCCCGGGCTGAGGGCATCGACGGTTGGGTTGCTGTTGTCGACGACGTAGGTGTAGGTGCCGTTGCTGTTGATGGTGACGGTGCCGTAAGCCCCACGGACCACAAAAGCTCCAGCGCCATCAGGCATCCCCGCCGTGCCGGCTCCTTCGCTGGCACCGGTGCGGATCGCTGTGACGACTCCGTTCAGGGCAGGTGTGTCGTCGCGATCGACATCGCTGTCGTTGCTGAGCACGTTGCCGGTGGCATTGCTGCCGGCGGTGCCATTGGCCACACCGCCCGCTTCAAGGGCGCTGCCGCTATCGTTGCTGGCAACGGGGGCATCGTTGACACCGTTGATGCGGATATTGAGAACTGCGGTGTCAGTCAGGCCACTGGGGTGATCGAGAACCGTGTAGTTGAACGCTTCGATGATGAAGTCGCCGGCATCCAACGCTTCGACGAAGCGGTTGCTGTTGTTCACCACATAGGTGTAGGTGCCATCGGCCGCGATGTTGAGGGTTCCGTAGAAGCCGACAAGTTCAAAGCCACCTCCGGCGATCGCCGTACCGGCGAGACCCACCCCCTCCTTGGCGCCTCTGCGGATGGCCGTGATCGTGGCCAGCGGTGGTGCCACGCTGTTGCCGCCATCGTTATTGTCGACATCGCGATCATTGCTGATCACGTTGCCGCTGGCATTGCTGCCGGCCGTGCCGTTCAAGGTGCCGCCTGCCTCCACGGCCGTGCCGGTGTCGTTGGCTGCGATCGGGGCATCATTGGCCCCGTCGAGCCTGATCGTCAGCCGTGCGATGTCGGTGAGGCCACCGCGGTCACGCACCGTGTAGTTGAACTCGTCGCTGAGAGTTTGGCCCGGGCTGAGAGCATCAACGGTTGGATTGCTGTTGTTGACCACATACGTGTAGCTGCCGTTTGCACGGACGGTGAGGATTCCATAGCTGCCTGTCAGTACGAATCCACCGCTTCCATCGGCAGTACCTTCCGCGCCGGAACCCTCCGTTGCACCGATGCGGATCGCGGTGACCGCTCCGTTGAGCGCAGGAGTGTCGTCGCGATCGACATCGGTGTCGTTGCTGAGCACGTTGCCGGTGGCATTGCTGCCGGCGGTGCCATTGGCCACGCCGCCCGCTTCTAGGGCAGCACCACTGTCGTCGCTGGCGACAGGAGCATCATTGACACCGTTGATGCGGATGTTGAGAACAGCGGTGTCAGTCAGGCCGCTGGGGTGATCGAGAACGGTGTAGTTGAACGACTCGATGATGAAGTCGCCGGCATCCAGTTCATCGACGATTGGGTTGCTGTTATTCAGCACATAGCTGTACCTGCCTTTGGCCGCGATGGTGAGAGTGCCGTAGAAGCCGACAAGCTGGAACAGGTCTCCGGCGATTGCCGTACCCGTGAGCCCCTCACCTTCCTTGGCACCCCGGCGGATGGCCGTGATCGTGGCCAGCGGGGGTGCCGCGCTGTTAGCACCGTCGTTGTTGTCGACATCGCGATCGTTGCTGATCACATTGCCGCTGGCATCGCTACCGGCCGTACCGTTCTGCGTGCCCCCTGCCTCAACGGCTGTACCGCTGTCGTTGGTGGCAACAGGAGTGTCGTTGCTGCCACCGATGTTCACCGAAAGCACGGCAGTGGTCGTGCCCACCCCGTCGCTGACGTCGTAGTTAAAGAACTCGCTCAGCGTGTCGCCAGGATCGAGCGCATCAACAACAAGATTGCTGTTGTTGATCCTGTAGATGGAGTCGCCATTGGGATTGACGGTCAGCGTGCCGTATAGGCCCGTGAGCACCAAGTTTCCGGCTGCATCGACACTCCCTGCCGTGCCTGAGCCAGGGGTGTCGCCCGTACGGATGGCGATCACGGTGGTCCCGGCCGGGAGGCTGGGATTGTCGAGCAGATCACCGCGGCCGGCGAATCCGCCGGAGCTGTTGTTCACGCCGCCAGCTTCGCCGGCGATGAGGGTGTTGTTGGTGAGGTTGCCATCCTGAGCGCCTTCAATCGTGATCGTCAGGATGGCGATGTCCGTGAGGCCACCTGGATGATCGAGAACCGAGTAGTTGAATGACTCCGTTAAGAGATCGCCGGGGTTGAGCGCACCGACTGTGGCGTTGGCGTTGTCCACCACATAGGTGTAGGTGCCGTTGGCGGCGATCGTGAGGGTGCCGAAGCTACCCACCAGCACGAAACCACCACTGCCCTCCGGTGTGCCGGCAGCACCTGCACCCTCTGTTGCACCACGGCGGATGCCGACGATCGTGCCATTGATGGCCGGGGTGTCATTCAAGTCGACGTCGGTGTCGTTGAGCAGCACATTGCCGGTGGCATCGGCTCCGCCCAAGCTGTTGCTGATGCCGCCAGCCTCAATGGCGGTGCCGGCATCATCGCTGGCCAGCGGGGCATCATTGACCCCGTTGATGTTGATGGTCAGAACGGCGGTGTCGGTGAGGCCGTCGGGATGGTCCCGAAGCGTGTAGTTGAACGTCTCCGTCAGAACATCACCGGGGTTGAGCGCGTCGACCGTGAAGTTGGCGTTGTCCACCACATAGGTGTAGGTGCCATTGGCGTTGAGGGTCAGGCTTCCGTAGGCGCCGGCCAGCGCTGCTCCGAGGCTGCCGGCGTTGCCAAGCCCTTCCTTGTCGCCGCTGCGGATCGATAACACCGAGGCCAGCGGCGGGGCGACAAGATTCGCCCCATCCGCCGCATCCACATCGCGATCGTTGCTAATAACGTTGCCACTGGCATTGGTGCCGGCCGTGCCGTTCAACGTGCCACCTGCTTCAAGGGCTGTGCCGGTATCGTTGTTTGCAATCGGGGCGTCGTTAGCCCCAGTGATGGTGATGGTGAGCACCCCGATGTCGCTTAGCCCACCGAGACGATCACGCACGGTGTAGTTGAAGCTCTCGATCAGAGTGGCGCCGGGATCGAGTGCATCAACAGCTGGATTGCTGTTGTCGACGACGTAGATGTAGCTGCCGTTGGCGTTGATCGTGAGCGTGCCATACAGGCCCGCCAGCCCAGACCCGATCGATCCGGCTGTTCCCGCCCCCTCGGTGGCGCCGGTGCGGATGGCGCTCACGGATCCATTCAGGGCCGGCGTGTCACCGGCGTCGACGTCGGTGTCGTTCAGCAGCACATTGCCGGTGGCATTGGAGCCGGCGGTGCCGTTGCGTGTCCCACCGGCTTCCAGAGCAGTGCCGGTGTCATTGATGGCGACGGGTGCATCATTGGCTCCAGTGATGATGATCGTCAGGACGGCCGTATCCGTCAGTCCACCGGGGTGGTCGAGCAGGCTGTAGTTGAATGTGTCGCGAAGAGTATCCCTGGCGTCGAGGGAATCAACCACCAGTTTGCTGTTGTCAACCGTGTAGACGTAGGAGCCATCGGCGTTCAGAGTCAATGAGCCATAGAGACCTTCCAGTGCCGCCCCCACTACACCGCTGGTGCCGCTGTCTTCCTTGTCGCCGGTCCTTACGGACGTGATCGTGCCCTGCGGCGGGCCTGTGAGATTGTTGCCATCGGCCGTATCCACATCACGGTCGTTGCTGATCACATTGCCGACGGCATTGCTGCCTGGGGTGCCATTTCGGGTGCCACCAGCTTCGATGGCACTACCGATGTCATCAGCGGCCACGGGGGAATCATTGGCGCCGCTGATCGTGATCGTCAGAACCCCGATATCCGTGAGCGCACCATCGGAGACGGTGTAGTTGAATGACTCACTCAGGAAGGCGCCCGGATCGAGGGAGTCGACCGCTGGATTGGTGTTGTTGACCACATAGATATAGGTGCCGTTGGCCTGGAAGGTGATCGATCCATACAGGCCCTGCAAGGGCGCACCGATGGTGCCGGCTGTGCCTGATCCCTCGGTCGCTCCGGTGCGGAAGGATTCGACGAAGCCGTTGCGCGCGGGCGTGTCGTTGGAGTCGACGTCGGTGTCGTTGGTGAGAACATTGCCGATGGCATTGGCCCCAGGCGTGCCGTTGGAGGTGCCGCCGGCTTCCAGGGCGGAACCAGCGTCGTTAAGGGCTACTGGAGCGTCGTTCCTTCCCTGAATCGTGATCGTCAGGACGGCGATGTCGTTGAGTCCGTCCCGATGGTCGAGCAGGGTGTAATTGAACGACTCGCTGAGGGTGTCGCCTGGGTTCAAGGCATCCACCATGGGGTTGGTGTTGTCGACGACGTAGGTGTACGTGCCGTTGGCACTCAGGGTGAGCGAGCCGTAGATCCCCTTCAGGGCCGCTCCCACGGTGCCGGCGGTGCCCGCCCCCTCATTGCCTCCGGTGCGCACGGCCACCACCGTGCCCTCAGGCGGTGCCACCAGGTTGTTGCCGTCCCGGTTGTCGATGTCGCGATCGTTGCTGATCACGTTGCCGGTGGCGTTGATTCCGGGGGTGCCGTTGAGGGTTCCACCCGCCTCGATCGCCACGCCGGTGTCGTTGACAGCAACAGGAGCGTCGTTGGCGCCCTGGATCGTGATCGAGATCACCCCGATGTCGCTCAGGGCCCCATCGGAAACGGTGTAGTTGAAGGATTCACTAAGGCTGGCGCCTGGATCCAGGGCATCCACAAGCGCGTTGCGGTTGTCCACCACATAGGTGAAGGTGCCGTCGGCATTGACCGTGAGCTGGCCGTAGGTGCCCAGGAGTTGAGCACCGAGGCTGCCGGCCGTGCCGGACCCCTCGGTGCTTCCGGTGCGGAAGGAGGTCACCTTCCCCTTGGAGGTGAGGGGGTTGTCGGCGGGGTCTGGATCGGTGTCGTTGGTCAGCAGGTTGCCGGTGGCATTGCTGCCGGGGGTGGTGTTGGAGGTGCCGCCGGCTTCGACGGCGTTGCCCGTGTCATTCACCGCCACGGGAGGGCGGTTGGCCACCAGGATCAGGGTCTTGCTGCTGAGGTAGTCGTTGACGCCGCCATCACCATTGCGTTCTCCATTGGCGGCGCCTGAGCCGCCGGGGGTGCTGCTGCCGGTGCTGTTGCCGCCACTGCCAGTGGGCGTGCCAGTGCCCGGCAGGCTGGTGTAGGTGACCTGGGCGGTGTTGGTGAGGGCAGTGCCCGGTGGCAGGCCGGCGGAGAGCACACCTCGGTAGGTCAGGGTGACGCTCTGGTTGATGTCCAGTTCAGGGATCAGAACTGAGATCCGATCGGCCAGTCCATTGCTGCCACTGAAGATCGAGTTATCGGTGGTCGCCGGAGCACCCGTCTGGCTCTGAACAATCGTTGGAGAACCGCTGAGGTCGAAGTTGAGCCCCAGGGCATCGAGGTTGTCGTCGATGAAGAGGTTGAACGCCTTGGCCGTGCCCGTGTTGCGGACAACGACGGTGTAGACGAGGGTGTCGCCGGGGGTGGCGTTGGCATTGCCAAGAACCCCTGTTTTTTGGAGCGCAACAGTCTTATCGGTCTGAAGGTTGGGCTCCAGCACCGACAATGGGGTTTCATCCGATGTGGTCTGCACGGGTTTGCCTGAGATGCCCGCGCTGGCGATGAAGCTGTTGGTGAGGGTGACGCCTGCCTGGTTGCCCGCCACGTTGGCCACGATGGCGTTGAACTCGACGATCACCGACTCGATCTGTGCGTCGACGGCGTTGAGGTTGACTATTTGCCCCAGGGACCAGGTGAGTGCCTGTTCTGTCACCGTCGGTGCAAAGCGAGCGGTGGGGATCACCGTGTTGTTGTTGCCGTCGCTGGGGAGGTAGTAGGGGGTGATCGGCCCCAGACTCCAGGTCAGGTCTGCTGGATTGGTACTGACGAAGGCCAGGGTGGCGGTGTTGTCGCCCAGGAACCTGAACCCGCTGGGCAGGTTGTCGACAAAGGACGCGTTGCCGATCGTGCCCTGGGGAAGACTTGTCTGCAGCCGGAAGCGCACGATTTCACCGATCGCTACCCCATTGCCGCTGGTGTGGGCCTCGGAGGTGAGCCGGGTGCTCTTGATGGGACCCAGGGCCTGACTCACCACCGACCGGCTGGCGTTCTTGCTGTAGTTATTGACCCCGCCGCTGCCGTTCCGCTCACCGTTGGCCGCACCGGACGCCCCTGGGATGGTGCTGCCGGTGCTGTTGCCGCCGCTGCCGTTGGGGGTGCCGCTGCCCGGCAAACCGGTGTAGGTGACGTTGGCGGTGTTGGTGAGGGTGGTGCCGGGTTGAATCCCGGTCAGCACCACGCCCTTGTAGGTGAAGCTGAAGCTCTGGTCACCTTTGAGCCGATCGATCTTGAGTTGGATCTGATCCCCCGTCGCTGCGCTGGAGCCACTGGTGACGGAGTTGTCGACGATTGAGCTGGTGCCGGACGGCAAGGTGCCGGGCAGGGTGACGCTCTGCAGGTCAAAGTTGCTGCCCAGGTTGCCGAGGGCATCATTGAGTACGAGGTCGAAGGCATCGGCGCGGTTCGCCGCGTTGCTCACCTTCACCGTGTAGGTGAGGGTGTCGCCCGCTTGCACATTGCTGGTGGGGCTGACGGCCTTGGTGATCGTGATGTTGGGCTCAGTGATCGTCACCGCCGCGGTGCCGCTGGCAGAGCCGGCCTCGTAGCTCACCGTGGCGGTGTTGGTGTGGGTGATGCCGTTGCTGTTGCCACTGATGTTGGTGACCAGGGCGTTGAACTCGAGCGCGATCGTGTCGTCGATCGTGTTGTCGCGGTCGCTGTTGGTGAGGTTGCCGAAATCCCAGGTGAGGGTGGAGCCGGAGATCGTGGGGGTGGCGGGCGTTAGGGAGCCACTCACCCCGGAGGAGAAGATCGGGGAGGAGGCGCTGCCGTCGCCCAGGAACGAGATTCCCGTGGGCAGGCTGTCCACCAGCTTGAAATTGGCCAGGTTGCCTTCGGGAACCGTGACCTGCACCCGGTAGCGAACGATCTCACCGATGGCGACGTTGCTACCGATGGTGGAGGCCTCCGAGGTGGAGACGATCGACTTGCTGACCGTGGCGTTCCGAAGCGTGATCGTGGCGTTGTCGATCAGCTTTATGGAGCCGGGTAGATAGCCCGTGCCCCCTGAGGGCACGTTGGTGTAGTCCTCCAGCTCGCCCACGTTTGTGAGCTTGCCGTCCACCAGCTGGCCGTAGGCGCCCGGATCGACGGTGGCATCGAAGCTCACCACGGCGATGTTGCGGCCGCTGCTGGCGTTGTAGCCGTCGATGGCACCGCCGCCGACGCCATTCGCGTCAGGGAGTGTTGGGCCGGGGTCGCTCAGCCGGACGCCAGTGTCGGAGAAGATCTCCGCTTGGCTGGCGGCCGTGCCGTCGGGCCGGGTGTAGCCAATCAGGGCACCGCTGCCGTCAACGATGCGCAGACTGCCGGGGGTGAAGCTGAGCCCGGCGGGCAGCTCATCGCGCAGCTGCACGTTGAAGGCGCCGCGGTAACTGGTGCCGATGTTCTCGATCACCACCACGAAGCGGACGGTGTCGCCCGCATCGAGCCCTATGACGTTGGAATCGAGGGCGCCGTTGTTGACGGTGCCAGTGGAGCCGTTGCCGCCGGCCACGCTGATACCGCCGCTGCTCACCGTGCCGGTGAAGGGCACAGTGCCTATGGATGCCGGGAAGGTGGCGCCTCCCGTGTTGAGGGTGGGGCTGTAAGTGACTCCTTGGGCTCCGGTGAGGCTGTCGCGGCTGGTTACAACAATGCCCTTGCGAATCTTGAGGTTGGGGGCCAGCACCTCGCCGGTGACCGCCGACACCTGGGTGGGGCGGCTGACACCGTTGGAGTCAACGGTGCTGGCACTGGCGATGTTGGTGATCGGCAACCGATCGCTGATGGCCGCACCACTGACGGTGACGGTGTAATAGAGGTCAACCGTGGTGGGGGTGTTGCTGGAATCGCTGGTGTTGGCGATCGTCGCCACCAGATCGTTGACCGCTGGTCCGGCCTGCAGCGAGTTCCCCACCAACTGGGGCGCATTGTGCTGGCTGCCATAACTGAAGGAGCCGGCCGGGGGAAGGCTGCCCGGGATGCTGACGGTGGCGCCGTTACTGAAGAACTCGAAGGCGGTGGGATTCGCGCCACCGCGGGCCTCCTTGTCCACGTCGTAAACCGGCGTGGGCAGGTAATCGCTCAGGTTGAAGCCCTGAATGTCCCCCGTGGGGAAGGTCACCTTGATGCGATAGGTGACCGTGTCGCCCGGAGTGAGCACCAGGGGAGCGGAGCCGAGGGCCTGGCCGTTGCGGGCCACCACCGTCTTGGCGGAGCCGATGTCGGCCACGTTCAAGTTCACTGAGCTGGTGTCGCTGACCAGGCGGTTGGTGTCGAGGAAGCCGCTCAGCAGTGGCTCCTGGATGTCTCCCTGCAGGGTGACGTCGTTGCCCAGCTTGTCGCCAGCTTTGATGTTCTGACCGGCGACTTTCGGGGCAGTAAAGGCGTCGTCGACGCTGGCTGTGAACGTGATCGTGCCTTTGGTGGCAACTGCTGTGCTGCTCCTGACCCGTCCGCCTTGGAGAATGCCGTCGTCGCCGACTGATTTCAGCCAGTTGCTGAGATTGAAGCTGAGGCTGTCCTTGCCATCGACGCCGGTGCCTGCAACATCAGGCAGGTAGCTGATATAGGCCTGATCGAATGCGACGTTGCCGCCGCCGGTGCGGGAGATGCCCTGCTCCTGCAGGCTGATCGTGGCGCTGCCCGACGTAAAGGTGAGGCCATCCCCGAGCAGATCCTTGACGATCAGATCGCCGAAAGCGAAGTAATCGGAGATCTGGAAATTGAGGGTGAAGCTGACGCTGCCGCCCGGCACCACCTGGCTGGTGCTGGCCGCCTTCTGGATCGCCAGGGCCCGGGCGGTGATCGTGTCGCTGGCGGCGATGTTGAGGTTGACGCTCCCACTTGGGGCGTTGGCCCAGCTTGTGGTGGCGGTGGCGGTATTGATGTAAGTGATCGCCCCGCCGGTGGTGGGGTCGAGGGTGTTGGGAACGTAGAAATTGATCTGGGCGGCAGCCTCCTCCGGGCTGGTGGTCCCGGTGGTGGAGCCGTAGTTGATAACGATCTGGTTGTTGCCCGTGGCCGTGGGGTTGCCCACCGGCTGCTGGGTGAGGGTGCCAGTCAGCTTCAAGCTGGGGTTGATGGCCAGCAGGTTGAGATCGTTGGGCAGGGTGTCGCTGAACACCAGGTTGTTCAGCTGGACCCCATCGGCGATGTTGGCCGACAACCTCCAGAAGCTGCTGAAGTTGGGACCGGTGACCGTTTCCGACTCCGCAAGGTTGCTGCTCTTGCTGAAGGTGAGCGGCGTGGGCACCACCTGTCCCGCCACGTTCGGGGCGCTGATCGGCGGATCCGTCAGCGGGTTGTTGAGGGGATCAGTGCCGAGGGCGTAGCCGCCGCCTGCCCGCAGGGTCACGGGCCCGAGGGTCGGGGTGGTGCGCTTGACCGTCACCGGCAAATCCACCACCAGTTCGGGGGCCGAAGCCACGTAGCTGCCCACGGGCAGCTGCCAGATCAGCAGCGTGTCGGGGGTGGCGCTGGTGAGGGTGACCCCGGTGATGGGGTTGATGAGGGTGTACGGACCACTGGTGCCGCTGCGGGTGAAGGTGTAGGTCTTCGTGGTGAGGGTGAGCCCGGCCCAGCTGGCGGTCCCGAAGCTGAGATTGTTGCTGGGGGCGGTGACCTGGAGTTCGAGCCAGGGGGAGAAACCCGTGGCGGCCGTCTCATCGAAGGTGAGGCGCAGGCTGCCTGTGTCCCCGTAAAGCAGGCTCAGCGGTGCTGGGCTAAGCCCGATGACGGGGGAAGGGGCCATGAGAGATTGCGCTACGCCAGATAGGCATCAACTTACCAAGTAATGCCCACCCCGCGGCACGATTTGGACAGCGATTCGGTTGGTGGTCTCTGTTTTTTCTTCTTGTTGCCCAGTCCTGGTTCGCCTTTGGAGTTGATCCGCTGACCTGCTCCTCATGGAGCTGGTCATGATCTATTTTGTCTTTGCAATTGCGGCATCAGCAGTTGTAGTTGAAGGCATCAAGCCTGCCGCGCAAAATCCGGCGGAAGCACTCAACCCAACTCAACCCACCCTTTACAGGCATGGCGACTTCATTCCGTAACACCATCTGGCTGGGGGTCGCCGCCGCTCCGCTGCTGGCCCTCTCCCTGCCGCTTGCACCGGCCAGGGCCTCGATTTGCCCCGATGGCACCGAGGCGGAGTTCTGCTTTCCGCCGCCGGTTGTGCCTCCAGTGGGGCCGGTGGTGCCTTTGGCGGTCAACGTCTATCGCACCGACGCCCGCCTGCAGCCCCTGGGCCTCGCCCGCAGCTGGCAGGTGTTCGGTCGGGATCTACTGGAGATCCTTCCCCAGAAGGTGCCCTTCGATCCGGATGTGGATCATGGGATCGATGTAAACCAATACACGGTCGCGGGCCCGGAAACCACATCCGATCCCGCCTTCCGCTTCAGTACCGAACCAGGTGCTTACTACGCAGAGCGCACCGGCTGGCGGCTGCGGGTGTTCGGGGATGGCTTCGGCGGTCCCGTGGTCCGCTCGGGCGGATCGGTGGGCACCTCCTCCTTCGACGGGGCCCAGCTGGGCCTCCGGCTCGATTACGCCTTCAGCCGTGATCTCGTTGCCGGCGTCTTCGGACGCTTTGGTCAGGGCTCGGCCGATGGAGGCTCCCTGTTCATCAACGGCACC
>NZ_JAGQCP010000038.1:0-24321 GCF_024346255.1 Cyanobium sp. BA5m-10
ACTGGTTCCACGCAGAAGCGCCTTGGCGCTGCTGAATAGTGGTTGTCATGAGAACGAGAAGAGGTTGTTCCAGAGGAACGGGTATGGAAGGTGGCAAGCCACCAGACGGAATCCCGTCGAGCGCAAGGACATTGCGTAACAGGACTGTAACGGAAGATTGCGGGATTAGTGAGAAGGCCGGCCGGGAGGCGCCAAAGCCCTGCTGATGAATCCCATAAGTACCGCTTATGTTGAGGTGCGGCAGGCCCCAATCGGGTCAACCCCAGGGGCCAAGCCCAAGGCCTTGCGTGAGGCATCGAGTTGGCTCGCCGTCTGCAGATCGATGTTGTTGACCACAAGGCCTGTAAAAACAGGCTAATTCTTGCTGTTCGCTTGGCAGAGCATCCCTAGGGTGCGCTAAGAGAATGGCTCCCCCAAACGGATGACGAGCGTTTACGCCGACCACAGCCTCACCATCGGCAAAACCCCCCTAGTGCAGCTCAATCGGGTCACCGAGGGATGCAAGGCCCGCGTACTGGCCAAGATTGAAGGCCGCAACCCTGCCTTTTCGGTGAAGTGCCGCATCGGCGCCGCCATGATTTGGCGGGCCGAGCAGGAGGGACTGCTGGGACCTGGCAAGGAGCTGGTGGAGCCCACCAGCGGTAATACCGGCATCGCCCTGGCTTTCGTGGCCGCCGCCAAGGGGATCCCCCTAACCCTGACGATGCCGGAGACCATGAGCCTGGAGCGCCGCAAACTGCTCACGGCCTACGGCGCCCACCTCGTTCTCACTGAAGGAAGGATGGGTATGCCCGGCGCCATCGGCGCTGCCAAGGAAATGGCAGCCTCCGACCCCGACCGCTACGTCCTTCTGCAGCAGTTTTCCAATCCGGCAAACCCCCAGATCCACCACGACACCACCGGCCCCGAAATCTGGGACGACACAGACGGCCAGGTGGACGTACTTGTGGCTGGAGTGGGCACCGGAGGCACCATCACTGGCGTCAGCCGTTACATCAAGGGAACCCTGGGCAAGCCGCTGGTTTCGGTGGCAGTTGAACCCGTCAACAGCCCAGTGATCAGCCAGGCCAAGGCAGGGCAGGAGCTCAAGCCCGGTCCCCACAAGATCCAGGGCATCGGCGCTGGCTTTGTGCCCGCAAACCTCGCTCTGGACCTGGTGGACCGGGTCGAAACCGTTAGCGACGAGGAGGCGGTGGCCATGGCCCGCCGGCTGATGAAGGAAGAGGGAATCCTGGCGGGCATCTCCTGTGGTGCCGCAGCCACGGCCGCCCTGCGGCTAGCCCGAGAGGAGGCCTACGCCGGCAAAACCATCGTGGTAGTGCTGCCCGACTCAGGCGAGCGCTACTTAAGTTCGGTTCTCTTTGAAGGGGTGTTTGACGAGAAGGGCCTTGCCCCACGATCTAGCTAACCCGCCATGCAGCTCTCTGCTAGCCAGCCGATCTGGAGTATCCCAGCGCAGGCAGTGCCGGCAGCTCTGCAGTGCACACTCCAAGGCTTGAGCGACTCAGAGGCCCAGCGGCGGTTGGAGAGGTTTGGAGCCAATCGCCTCCCAAGCCAGCGCCGCCGTTCCCTGCTGCTGAGGTTTGTCGATCAACTGGTGCATTTCATGGCCCTGCTGCTCTGGGTGGCTGGGGCCCTGGCATTTGCAGCGGGCACGCCCCAGCTGGGCTGGGCTATTTGGGCGGTTGTGCTGGTCAACGGCCTGTTTTCCTTCTGGCAGGACTACCAAGCCGAGCGCACCCTGACGGCGCTGAAGCGATCCCTACCCCGCCAGGTGCGGCTCTGGCGCAACGGTGAACTCACCGAGCTAGATGCCGAGCTGCTCGTGCCGGGCGACCGAATCCTGCTGGAGGAGGGAGACCAGGTGCCCGCCGATGCTCGCCTGATCCAGGCCAACGAACTGAGCCTGGATCTCTCTGTGCTTACAGGCGAATCGCAGCCAGTGGCGCGCCATGCCGATGCCATCGACTCACCTGCGGCAGACAAAGTTGTCCTGATCCCGACTCGGGAACGGGCCAATCTGGTTTTGGCGGGCACCAGCGTGGCCGGGGGGCGCGGCGAAGCCATCGTTTACGACACCGGCGGTGAAACCGAATTCGGCCATGTGGCCCACCTCACCGCCGCCACATCCAGGGGCATCAGCACCTTGGAGCAGCAGGTGGGCCACATCGTGCGCACCATCACAGCCATCGCCTTAACCATGGGGGCGATCACCTTCAGCTTCAGCCTCCTGTTTGTGGGGATGGGTCCCCTCGAAAGCCTGGTATTCGCAGTTGGCATCATAGTTGCAAACGTGCCCGAGGGCTTGCTGCCCACGGTCACCTTGGCCCTGGCGATCAACGTGCAGCGCATGGCCAGTCAGAAAGCACTGGTGCGCAGGCTTTCAGCCGTGGAGACCCTCGGCTCGGTAAGCGTGATCTGCAGCGATAAAACCGGCACCCTCACCTGCAACCGCATGGCAGTGGAGGAGATCTGGCTGCCCCAGGCAGGCGAGCAGCCAGGGATTGATCGAGGTGGAGAAGCCGAGCTGTTGCTGGCGGCCTGCCTTTGTTCAAACGCCCAACTCAAAGCCAGCGGTGACGGCAGCCGAGCCCTAGGCGACCCCACTGAAACCGCCCTGCTGGTGGCAGCCCAGGCTCGAGACCTGGGCCTCGCGGTGCATCAGCAGCGCCATCCCCGCAGCCGGGAGTTGCCATTTGATTCCCATCGGCGCCGGATGAGCGTGATCGTGGCCACCGAGGCCGGGCTGCAGCTGATCACCAAGGGGGCACCCCTGGAGCTGCTAGAGCGCTGTAGTCCGGCGGGCCGCGCCCAGGCAGTAGCCGCCAACGACGACCTTGCATGCCGCGGCTACCGCGTCATCGCCGTGGCCCAGCGCAGTCTCGAGGCCACAGAGGGGCAAGCCCCAGCCGATCAACTGGAGCAAAAGCTCAGCTTGTTGGGCTTGATCGCGCTCTACGACCCGCCCCGGCCTGAGGTACCCGAGGCGATTCGCCAGTGTCACCAGGCGGGCATCAAGGTCACGATGGTGACTGGCGACTACGGCCTCACCGCCCAGGCCATAGCGCGCCAGATCGGCCTGCTGGATATGCCGGCCAAGGGTGACAACCACCCCCAGGCTGATCCGGTGCGGGTGATCCAGGGCGACCAGCTTGAATTGATTAGCGATGTGCACCTGCGCCAGCTGCTCAAATACCGCAACCGGCTGGTGTTTGCCCGGATGGCCCCCGAGCAGAAGCTACGGCTTGTGCAGGCCTACCGCTCCCTCGGCGAAGTGGTTGCGGTCACTGGCGATGGGGTCAATGATGCCCCGGCCTTGCGGGCGGCCGATTTGGGCATAGCTATGGGCCTGGTGGGCACCGATGTGGCAAGGGAGGCAGGTGGTGCTGCTAGACGACAACTTCGCCACGATCGTCACGGCGGTGCGCTTTGGCCGAGGCGTGGTGGCCAACATTCGCAAGTTCCTGCCCTACGTGCTGCCTAGCAACGTGGCCGAGATGGCTCCGTTTTTAGCCATGGTGACCGTGCAAATCCCGGCGGCCCTAACCGTGCTGCAGATCCTGGCGGTGGATCTGGGCACTGATTTACTACCCGCCCTGGGGCTAGGAGCCGAGGCGCCTGAATCGGTATTGATGCGCCAACCGCCCCGGCGCCGTTCAGCGCCGCTACTGGATCGGCCCCTGATGCTGCGCGCCTATCTGGTGCTGGGCCTGAGCGAAGCCGTGGTGTCGATGACGGCCTACCTGCTCAGCTGGCAGCAGCAGGGTGTGGGGATGGCCTGCCGCAGTGCGCATCGCTCCGCCTTCGTCAACTTGGTGCAACAGGGCTGGCGCCGCAATCCCCTGCTTTGGCTTGGCATAGCAGCTGAAATTCTCTTCACAGCGCTATTGCTCTATTGGCCGCCCCTGTCGTGGCTAGCGGCGATGGTGCCAATTGACAGCCGGGCCCTGCCGATGGTCCTGTTGGCGCCGCTGGTGGTGATGCTGGCTGATGATTGGCGCAAAAGCCGGCTCACGGCCTAGTTCGGCATGGTCACAAACTCCTCGGCAACCGAGGGGTGCAGGGCCATGGTGCGATCGAAGTCGGCCTTGGTGGCGCCCATGCCAATGGCGATGGCTGCCATCTGGATAATTTCAGCGCTGTGTTCGCCCACCATGTGGCAGCCCAGCACCTTGCCGCTTTCCAGCTCCACGACCAACTTGAGCAATACCCTGGGCCCCCTGGCCGGCAAGGCCTGGCTCATCGGCCGGAAACGGGCCCGATGCACCCGCACGCCCTCTGGGCCATGGCGCTGGATCGCCTCCTCTTCGCTGAGCCCCACACTGGCCAGCTCCGGCTGACTGAATACCGCATAGGCCACCAGGCTGTGGTCCACCTGGCGCGGGCTAGTGCCATAGACACTGTCGGCAAAGGCCCGTCCTTCATCAATGGCAACCGGGGTGAGGTTGATGCGGTCGGTGACATCGCCAACTGCATAGATGTGGGGCACGTTGGTGCGCTGCTCGCTATCCACTGGAATGCGATTGGCTTCAGTGGCGATAGCCGCTGCCTCAAGGCGCAGGCCCTCCAGGAAAGGGCGCCGGCCGGTGGCAAGCAGCACTCCACCGCAAGGAATGATTTCGCCTGCCTCGGTATGGACGCTGAGGTCGCCGGCACTGCCAGTGATGGCTGCAGGACTGTGGGCAAAGCGAATCTCAATACCCTCTTGCTCCATGCCCTCCTGGACCGCCTTGGCAGCTTCAAGATCAAAGCCCCGCAGCAAATGATTGCCGCGCACCAGCTGGGTCACTGCCACGCCAAGGCCATTGAGGATGCAGGCGAATTCACAGGCGATGAAGCCAGCACCCACCACCACAAGGCGCTCCGGTAGTTGCTCCAGCAGAAACATCTCATCGCTCACCCAGCCAAGCTCTGCCCCTGGAATCGCTGGCCGCTGGGGCCGCCCCCCCACCGCAATCAAGATGCGCTCGGCCCGCAGGCGGCGCTCGCCAACGGCAATGGTGTGAGCGTCTTCAAAGCAGCCCCAGCCGCGCACCAGCTCTACCCCCGCTTTTTCAAGAAAGCCGAGGTGCAGCTGATTGAGACGACCCACCTCGGTGCGCACATTGGCCAGCAGGGTGCTGGGGTTGCGGCGAATCCCCTCGATTTCCCAGCCATAGCTGGCTGCATCGGCAAGCAAGTGTTTATAAGCGGAGCCGTAAACCAGCAACTTTTTGGGCACGCAGCCGCGGATCACGCAGGTGCCGCCCACCCGATCGCCCTCCACGATCGCCACCCTGGCGCCATAGCTTGCGGCCCGTTTGGCAGCAGCTAGACCACCCGAGCCGGCACCAAGCACCACCAAATCGAAGTGTTCGTTCATGGGGGGAGCTGAAGTGCTGGAGCTCCTCACGCTATGGCGTGAAGTCCTTGGGCGGAAGGGTGCTCCCCAGCTCAGCGAAAAACCCAGGGAAGCTGGTGGCATTGTCAGCAGCCATAAAAAAAGCCCCCCGGATGGGGGGCAGTTGAGGTGTCCCAGATGGAAACACCACATCAAATCAAGAGGTGGGTGCTCAGATCGCCGTGTCGCCGCGCTCACCGGTGCGGATGCGGATGGCTTCCTCAACGGGGGTGACGAAGATCTTGCCATCACCGATTTCGCCGGTTCGGGCGGCCTCGAGAATGGCAGTGAGGGTGGCTTCCAACTTGTCGTCAGTCACCACCACAACGATCTTGGACTTGGGTAGGAAGTCCACGGTGAACTCGTTGCCGCGGTAGCGCTCCACCTGACCCTTCTGTCGCCCGAAACCGCGGACATCGACAAGAGTCATGCCGACCACATCGAGGCCGACGAGGGTTGTTTTGATTGCTTCCACCTTGGAAGGGCGGACCATTGCCGTGATCATTTTCATGGTGATTCAGCTTCAGTTGGTCGTGGGGTCGTAAGCCTCTTCCCCGTGGGCGACGAAGTCGAGTCCACGTTCTTCCTGCTCAGGAGTGACCCGCAGGCCCACCGTGGCGCCAACGATCCAGAGAATGACCGCGGTGCCGATGCCGACAAACCCGTAGCTGATCAGCACGGCCTTGACGTGGGCCACGAACAGGGCGGTGTGGCCGCCGCTGGCGAGGATTGCTGCCGATTTGGGGAAGTAGTCGGCCGGCACCAGGGCAGGGATGGCTAGGGCGCCGGTGAGCAGGGCTCCCACCGTGCCACCTACGCCGTGGACGGCGAAGGCATCGAGGGAGTCATCAAAGTTGATAGCCGACTTCACCTGAACTGCGAAATAGCAGGCGATGGAGGTCGCCGCACCGATAATCAAAGCCTGGGGCATGTAGACGAAGCCGGCGGCGGGGGTGATGCCCACCAGACCAGCCACGGCGCCGGTGGCGGCTCCCACGGCGGTGGGTTTGCCATCAAGGAACCACTCAATCAAGCACCAGGTGAGCAGGGCCGTTGAGGCCGACAGGGTGGTGGTCAGGAAGGAGAAGCCGGCACCCTTAGCAGCGAAGTAGCTGGCGCCGTTGAAGCCGAACCAGCCGAACCAGAGCAGGCCGGCACCCAGGAGGATGAAGGGCACGTTGTGGGGAGGACGCTTGCTGCCGGGGAAGCCGCTGCGCGGACCCACAATCGCAGTGGCCACCAGAGCAGCCACGCCTGCAGCAATGTGAACAACTGTGCCGCCGGCAAAGTCGATGGCGCCGATCTCACCAAAGGGACCGATGTAGCCACCGCCCCAAACCATTTTGCACATGGGGCAGTAGATGAACAGGCTCCAGAGCAGGGAGAACCAGAACCAGGCCTTGAAGTTGATCCGCTCCACAAGGGCGCCGGAAATAAGCGCCGGGGTGATGATCGCGAACATGCCCTGGAAAAGGGCGAAGGAGGAAGCGGAGATGGCGAAACCATCAGCTAAGGGAGCATCACCGAGCTCACCGCCCACGCCGTTGAGCCACATCTGGCCGAGACCACCGATGAAGGGGCTGCCGAAGCCGGTGTCGAAGGAGAGGGAGTAGCCGATCACAACCCAGACGACACCGATGAGCCCCATCAGGAAAAAGCTCATCATCATGGTGTTGAGCACGTTCTTGGCGCGGGTGAAGCCGCCGTAAAAGAACGCCAGGCCTGGGGTCATAAGTAGAACCAGTGCTGAACCCATCAGCATCAGCAGGGTGTCGGCGCCGTCGGTGGGGACCTTCGCCAAGGCTGCCTTGGCGGAGCCTGCCATCAGCGGCAGCAGGCCAGCACCAAAGGCGAGCAGCATCACGGCGTAACGCTTCAGTTCAGGCTCCTGAACCTTGGCGAGAAGTTGGGTGCGGAATCGATCAAAGACAGCGAGCGGGGTTGGACCGCCGCCAGCGATGGGGACTTGGGCCATGAAGGAAGGTGACCTCTAATGTTCACCCGGCCACAATCGTGCAGCGCTGCAGTCCTGTGGGTAGCAAATGACACCGTTCACCAGAACGCTGATCCCTTCCGCCCTGTGTTGGCTGGCAGCCCAATCTTGGGACGGACGTCGCTGACTAGAAGCCGCCGAATGTGCCGCCGAGGATCGACGGCAGAGCGGGTCTGGAGGGCCAACTGGGCAACTCCATGACTGGTCCTCAGATTTTTGTGATGTTGGATCCGTTCACGGTTGGATCGGTTCACGAGTTAGTTGTCTGCGGCTGAGTGAAACAATCCTTCGTGACTGATGCCCTGATGCTCACTATTGAGGTCTTCAGCTGAGCTGCCTGGCCCCATCCCTTGGCTCTTGATCTCCAGTGCAACCGGAAACCAAACAACCCTCTGGTTGAGCCGTTGGGCTCCTGCCAGAGGGACATTCCTGGGCTTGTGCCCAATCAGCCGACTGCAGCAGCAGCGCGGTCGAAGTAGGTGCCAACTTCGGACATCAGGGCGGAGCAATCGCCAGGGGTGATGCCGTTGCGATCGTTAGCGATCGAGATAGCAGCTTGCTTCATTTTGCGAACGCCTTCTGCCACAGAAGCGCCAGGAACGCCGAGGGCGAGGTAGGTCTCACGCAGGCCGTTGAGGCAGCGGTCTTCCAGCACGGAAGCATCGCCGTTGAAAATGGCATAGGTGACGTAGCGGAGGATGATATCCATGTCGCGCAGGCAAGCAGCCATGCGGCGGCTGGTGTAGGCGTTGCCACCTGGAGCGATCAAGGCGGGCTGCTGATCGAAGAGATCGCGGGCAGCGTTGGTAACGATGGCAGAAGCGTTGGAGGTGATGCGGTTCACCGTATCCATGCGCTTGTTGCTTTCGGCAACCATCGCTGCGAGGGCATCGATCTGGCCGGCGTTAATGAATTCGCCACGGGCATCAGCCTGGGCAACAACCTTGGTGAAGGCGTCGAACATTGGATCTCTGGTATGAAACTTCGCTCTTGAAACTTAGTTAGGCCACCGAGCACCCCGCGAGCTCCTAGAACCAAGGCTGCTGCAGCGATTGGCATGGAGTCGAAAGCCGAGGGAGTGCTCGATTGGCACGAGCTCGAACGCCTCGGTGCGTCCCCAGCCGATCCAGTCAACGGTCCCACCAGCGCCCAGGCCCGGCTGCGTTTGTTTGGCCAGCCGGAGGAGGCAGTGCGGGTCACCCTGTTCCGCGACCACCACGCCTGGTGCCCCTACTGCCAGAAGGTGTGGCTTTGGCTCGAAGAGAAGCGGATCCCGTACCGGATTCGCAAGGTCACCATGTTTTGCTACGGCGAAAAGGAGGCTTGGTTCAAACGGCTAGTTCCTTCGGGGATGCTGCCGGCGCTTGAGCTCGATGGCCGCCTGATCACTGAGAGCGATCGCATTCTTGAAGCCCTCGAGGGGGCCTTCGGGCCCCTGGGACTGGGCATGAACGACCCGGCGGTGGTGCCCCTGCGCCAACTGGAGCGATTGCTGTTCCGGGCATGGTGCCAATGGCTCTGCAGCCCGGGGCTGCGGTCCGCCCAAGAGCACGCTGCCAAGGCGGCTTTTCAGCGCATTGCAGGCAACTTTGAGCAGGCGCTCAGCCAGCAAAGTGGGCCCTTTCTGCTTGGCGAGCTAGGCACGGCTGACCTGGTGTTCGTGCCCTACGTGGAGCGTATGGCTGCAAGCCTGGCCTACTACAAGGGCTTTCTGTTGCGCAGCGAGCATCCGGCCATTGGCCGCTGGTTTGAGGCGCTGGAGCAGCGCCCCAGCTACTTAGGCACCCAGAGCGACTTCCACACCCATGCCCACGACCTACCGCCCCAGATGGGTGGCTGCTATGCCAGCGGAGATGCCAACCAACAAGCACTAGCCACTCAAATCGATCGGGGCCCCTGGCCCCTGGGCAGCCCCGACCCGGAAACCAGCCAGGCCGAACCGGCCAATGCGGCAGCCTTTGCCCTCAGCCGGGTGATCAAGCACCGAGCGGCAATTCTTGGCCGCAGCCCCCTGGGAGCGGAAAACTTCGATGTCCCGCTCCGCACAGCTCTCACGGCCCTGATCCACGCCAAGCCCCTGCCAGCACCGGCGGGCTCTGCCCCTGCCCTGCGCTACCTGCGCGATCGCATCAGCGTGCCCCGGGATATGCCGCTGCATGCGGCTCGGTGCCTGCGCCAGGCCCTGGAGGCCACTGCCAGTCTCGATCCAGCGGATGGCACAGCCCAGGGTACGCCGATTCCGGTGGGCCATCGCCGCGATCAGGATCCCCAGCCATTCCTGCGGGCCGCTCCTAGCGTTTTGCCAACTGCCTAATGCCCTAGTGCCTGTGCCCCGTCTTCGACGCGTCGCCGTTGCGCTCGGCTGGGCCCTAGCCAGCTGCATTGCCGGGGCGCCCGCACTCTCGCCGCTTGCGATCCCCGCCGCTGGCGCCCTTGAACTCCGGGGCGTCACCTACTTCAGCAAGGCTCCCTGGAAGGTGGACCTGGTGAGCTACTACACCACTGTCTGGCAGACCCGTGCGGAGTACTACTTCACGATCACGCTCGATCCGGAGGCGGGGGTGGCCCTCGGCGGCCTGACGATTCAGCAGACCCGCGGCGTTGATACCAGCTTTCCATTCTTTGTGGATCGCACCTCAGCCTTTTTGGGCCGGCCGCGCCAGCAGGGTCCCCGCGTGCCAGTGCTGGCCCAGTTCGATAGCGATGCGCGCCGCTTCACCCTCAGCTTCCCTGAGCCCGTTTCTCCCGGGGCCACGCTCACCGTGGTGCTCAAACCCTGGAACAACCCGGCTGTCTCCGACACCTACATGTTCCAGGTGACGGCCTACCCAGCCGGCCCCAACCCCTCGCCAGCGTCGCTGGGATTTGGCACCCTGCGGATCTACGACCCCGATTGGCGCTGAGCCAGATCCCCTGAGCCATGACCCACCGGAGCTGGCCCGTGCTGTTGCCGTTGTTTTTGGCAGCGGTTGTGGGCCAGTCGTCGCTGCGTGCCCAGACCGCGATGCCCCAGGATCTACCCCGCCAAGTGGCGGTGCCTGATGTGCGGCTCCCCGGATCGGAGGGATCTCTGGCCCGAGGCGCCTTGCCGGCACCAGGGCTGGATCCGGCGGCGCTGCCCCTGGCTTACCCGTTGGCCCAGCCCGCCGAAAGCCTGGACCCCTGGGGCTGGCGCTACTCGGAGCGCCGCTCGGCCTGGCGGCTGCACACCGGCATTGATCTGGCGGCGCCGCAGGGCACGGTGGTGCTCGCCTCCCGGGCCGGACGGGTGCTGCTGGTGGAGTCGATCAGTGGCTACGGCACCACGGTGCTGCTGGACCATGGCGAGGGTTGGCAGACGCTCTATGCCCATCTGCACGACGCCATCGTGGTGAGCGGCGTCTGGCTGGAGCAGGGGCAACCCCTGGGCATGGTGGGCATGACCGGCTCGGCGACGGGCCCCCATCTGCACTTCGAACTGCGTCGCCAGGGCGCCGAGTTGCTGGCCCTGGATCCCACACCCCACCTGCCGCCCCCATCCCTACCCCCGGTGCTTGCCACAATCAGCCCTTAATTGCGCCACACGCCCCATGCAAGCCCAGTGGAATGGTCAGGTGATTGCCAGCAGCGATGACATCGTCAAGGTCGACGGCAACGCCTATTTCCCCGCCGCAGCACTTGACCCCGACTGCATCCGCCCCTCCAGCCACACCAGCGTGTGCGGTTGGAAAGGCACGGCTCACTACTACGACCTTGTGGTCAATGGCCAGGTGAACGCCAATGCGGTCTGGTTTTATCCAGAGCCCAAGGAGGCTGCCGCCAACATCCGCGGCCGGGTGGCCTTCTGGAAGGGCGTGCAGGTGACCTGAATCAGCTGTCTCGCGCAACTCGAGAGAGGTGGCAGCAGCAAGGGATTCAGCAACCAGGAAATCGCAGGGTGCGCCAGTCACCGCTGGCAGTGCTCACTTCAACGCCAATCTCCACAGGCCCTGAGCTGCCACCGCAGTGGTCGTTCCACCAGCCAATCGCCTCGCTCCATGCGGCATCGAGGGATTCGTAGAGGTCGTCGAGTACGGGATGGGGGGCGCCTTGACGATCGACTAGGCGGTAGATCCGCACGTGGCTGGGGGATTGGGTTCGCACTGCTGGCATGTCTGGCTTCGCTGCTCTGCTGGTAATCATGGACCTTGTGCCAGATCGAAACTGTCACCTTCACAACATCTTCCGGTATTGCAGGTTGCTGCACCGAGAGGGCATCAGCGCATAAACAGCATCTCCTGGTAGCTGGGCAGGGGCCAGAGACCGTCGTCGACCAAGCCCTCCAGGCCATCCACTGCCGCACGCAGGTCGCCGATTAACGGCATCAGGCTGTCGGCGCAGTGACGCATGTGGGCTTCGGTGCCGTGGGGCGAGGAATGTAGGGCCTGATCGAGGCTCTCGCATCCGTTGTTGAGCTGCTCGAGCAGTTCGCCCAACTGATTGCGCAGTTTGAGATTGGGATGCAGACCCATCGCCTGCTGCTCCTGCAGGGCCTGGCCCAGCTCGCCTAGGTAGCGCACAGCAGCTGGATATACCTGGGTGCGAGCGATCTGCAGGGCCAGCTTTGCCTCCACTTCAATCGCCAGCACATACTGCTCGGCGTACACCTCAAAGCGGCTCTCCAGCTCCACCGCACTGAGCACTCCCTGGCGCTCAAACAGCTCCCGCACCTCCGGGCGCTGCAGCACTGGCAAGGCATCGGCGCAGGTGCGCAGGTTTTCCAAGCCACGCTCTTCCACCGCCAGGCGATGCCATTCGCTGGAGTAGCCGTCGCCGCCAAACACCACGGCGCCGTGCTCGCGCATCACCTGCTGGAGCACGTTGAAGGCTGCTTCGCCTAGGGCGGTGCCACTGTCGAGCTGACTCTGCAGCCGATCTGCAATCCAGCCGATCGAATCGGCCAGCACCGTGTTCATCGCCACCAGGGGCCCGGCTACCGATTGGTTGGAGCCAACGGCGCGGAATTCAAAGCGGTTGCCTGTGAAAGCAAAGGGTGAGGTGCGGTTGCGATCGCCGGGGTCTTTGGTGAATTCCGGCAGGGTGTCCACCCCCAGGGTCATCACGCCGCCCTTGGCAGAACTCTGCAGGTTGCCCTCGCGGATCTGGTTGAACACATCCTCGAGCTGGCTGCCCAAATAGACCGAGATGATCGCCGGGGGAGCCTCATTGGCGCCGAGGCGGTGATCGTTGCCAGCGGTCGCCACCACCGAGCGCAGCAGTGGCCCGTAGCTGTGGACGCCGCGGATCACGGCGGCGCAGAACAGCAGGAACTGCAGGTTGTCGTGGGGCGTTTGGCCCGGGTCGAGCAGGTTGCCCTGGGTGGCGTTGCCGATCGACCAGTTGACGTGCTTACCCGAGCCGTTGATCCCCGCAAAGGGCTTTTCGTGCAGCAGGCAGGAGAAGCCGTGCTTTTTGGCCGTGGCCTTGAGCACGGTCATGGTGAGCTGCTGGTGGTCGGTAGCGACGTTGGCGGCTTCGAAATAGGGCGCAATTTCAAATTGCCCAGGTGCCACCTCGTTGTGGCGAGTCTTGGCTGGAACGCCCAAGCGGTAGAGCTGCTGCTCCACGTCCTGCATGAACACCTGCACGCGCTCGGGGATGGCGCCGAAGTAGTGGTCGTCGAATTGCTGGCCCTTGGCGGGCGGGGCGCCAAACAGGGTGCGGCCAGCGAGGAGCAGGTCTGGGCGCAGGGCGACGAAGGCGTTGTCGACCAGGAAATACTCCTGCTCGGCGCCGCAGCTGGAGTTCACAGGAGCTACGTCGGTTTCACCGAGCAGACGCAGCAGGCGCTGGGCCTGGCGATTCATGGCGGCGTTGGAGCGCAGCAGCGGCGTTTTTTTATCTAGGGCCTCACCGGTCCAGGAAACAAAAACGGTGGGAATGCAGAGGGTGACCCCATTGGGGGTCTGCATCAGGTAAGCGGGGCTGGTGATGTCCCAAGCGGTGTAGCCGCGGGCCTCAAAGGTGGATCGAATGCCGCCATTGGGGAAGGAGGAGCCGTCTGGCTCGCCCTGCACCAGCAGCTTGCCTGTGAATTCGGTGATCACCCGACCATCACTTTTGGGCGAAATGAAGCCGTCGTGCTTCTCGGCCGTTGAGTTGGTGAGCGGGTAAAAAACGTGGGCGTAATACAGAGCTCCACGGGCGCTGGCCCAGGTCTTCATGGCGTCGGCCACGGCGTTGGCCAACGACAAATCGAGCTTGCCGCCCTCCCGGATGGTGAGCTGAATCGACTTAAAGATGCGTCCAGGCAAGGCTTCCTTCATCGCCTGGAGGCCGAATACGTCGCTAGCCCACAGCTCATCGAATGGGGCGGCAGCAGTTGTCGCCACCGGGCGTCGCCGCTGAATCTGCTGCAGAGCGGCGTAACGGTGCGAGCTGGGCATGGGATCGACTTGAAAAGGCTTTATGGGAGCATCCAATGCGGCAATCCCGCCTCCTTATGTAGCTGTTGCTACAAAATCACTCCCCGCATTCGAGGGCTGGTGGCCACGGCGATAGACCGGCCAGCTCAGATCAAGTAACGGCGAATGCTGGGCCGACTCCAGAAAACCAGCGCAGCAGTGGTAGCCGCCCAAAGCAGACCAGACAGCACTGCGGTGAGCAATCGGCCCTCACTGAGCAGAGCCAGGCGCACGATTCCGTAAGGCAGCCCCACAGCCAGGGCCATAGACAGGGCCACGATCGCCAGGATCTGTCCCCAGGCACGCCACTTGAGCAGGGCGATCGAGGCCACCAGGCCCACCACGGCCGTAGGCAGCACGGCACTGGCGCCCACAACCAGATTGGCCGTGCGCCAGGTGGGATCCAGCAGGATTACCGCCAGGCCGAGGGGAATGGCCAGACCATTGGCAACCAAACCCAGGCGAGCCAGGGTGACGTAGCCGCGGGGGGGCTGCTGCAACATCGCAAACTGGGTGCTAGCGACTCACCATGCTCGTTCATGGGTAGGCGGCAAGATGGTGGCGTTCGCAAATGAACGGGGATTGCAACTCCATTCCGCCCCGCCCCTAATAGGAGCCCAAGGTCCAGCAACGGCCTTCCCGCCGCTTCAACGGGGACGCCTGACAACCCTGCAGGTGAACCTCGGTTATCGCTGTAACCAGGCCTGCAGCCACTGCCACGTCAACGCTGGACCATCCCGCACCGAAATGATGGATCCGGCCACCCTGGCCCTGATCCCGCCGGTTCTGGCGGCTCGCCAGCTGAGCTGCCTCGACCTCACCGGTGGAGCGCCGGAGCTCCATCCCCAGTTCAGGGAGCTGGTGGTGGCTGCCCGCCAGCTTGGCGTCGAGGTGCTCGATCGTTGCAACCTCACGATTCTGTCGGAACCCGGCCAAGCTGATTTGGCTCGCTTTTTGGCGGATCAGGGCGTCACGGTGGTGGCCTCCCTGCCCTGCTATGCCGCCGAAAACGTTGATCGCCAGAGAGGCAGCGGCGTGTTTGAGCGCAGCATCGAGGCTCTACGCCAGCTCAATGCCCTTGGCTACGGCCAGGCAGGCAGCGGCCTAGAGCTGCAGCTCGTATACAACCCCCAGGGGCCGGAGCTACCCCCTCCCCAAGCCCAGCTGGAGGCCGACTACCGCCGGGTGCTCGCCGCCGACTTCGGGGTGGTGTTCACCAGCCTCTACGCCCTAGCCAATATGCCGATCCAGCGTTTTGCCAGCTGGCTCCAAGCCCAGGAAAAGCTGGAGGCCTACCAAGCCCTGTTGAAAAACAAGCACTGCGGCGCCAACCTCGAGCGGGTCATGTGTCGCTCCCTGATCAGTGTCGACTGGCAGGGCTGGCTTTATGACTGCGATTTCAACCAGCAGCTTGGTCTGAGCGCAGCTGGCCGGCCCAAGCGCCATCTGGGCGAACTGCTGGGCTGGGATCCGCAGGGGGATGCGGTGGCAGTGGCAGATCATTGCTTTGGCTGCACCGCCGGGGGGGGCTCTAGCTGCGGCGGGGCCCTAAGCCGCGCCGCGGGCTGAATGCCACCACCTGGCCACGCTCAAAATTTTCTGCCTTTTCTCAGTTGGCTTTTCGACTCGCTTCACTACGATGTAATGACATTACTGGGTAATGTGCACACCCGGATTTTTACGAATATCCGCCTGCATTTGACTTGATGCCGGATACTTCCTCAAGGCCAGATCCTTCCCCAAGGAACGAGGTGAGGCACATTGTCCCCTCAATCAGCATTTCAATTCCGATCGACTTTCATGTCGATCCGGTGCAGTTTATTGGTCGCCTTTGGGATGTGAGCGCCTCTGGTGCCTGCCTGCTGTTTCCCATCCGCGAGCCTGTTGTGCCTGGCTTGGTCGGCACCCTCACGATTCACCAACCCACCTTCGGCGATCCGATCCGGCTGCGGGCCAGCTCCCTCTGGGTCGATCGGCTGGAGTCTGCCTCCTATGTGGGGGTGCGCTTTCTTGAAACAGTCGACTTCAGCACCACCTTTTTGAATTTTCTGATGCGCCGCAGCGGTGGCTACACGCCCGTGGGTGGTTTTGGCGACCTCCGCTCTGGCACGGCATTCGGTAGCTTCAGTTGAGCAAGCAGCGTCTTAGCCCAGCCCTGCTGATACCCCTTGGGCTGGGCTGGCTGCTTGCGAACTCTGCCCAAGCCCTGCAGCGGCCGGTGGATCCAGTAGCGGTCTGCGTGGTAAACCCCCGGGTGGAGCCGGTGACAGAAGGGGATGCCATTGGCCTGGTGCCCACACCCATGCCCCTGCTCGTAGTGGTCGAACCCCTGCTGGAGCTCCGCATCGAGCGCCAGGGCCTGCTGGTTTGGCAGCAGCTTGCGCCTGCCGGGCGCCCCTTCCGCGCACCCCTGGCCTGGCCCCTGGCCCCCATTGCCCCCGGCGAGGTGGTGCTGATGCGTCTGAGGCCTGAGCAGGCGGCAGAGGGCAGCTTTGCCCAAGTGCAATTAGTGGGTGCGGACGCCGAGCGGATGGCCCGCACCGCGGCCCTGATCCTCTCCCTAGGCCAGAGCCCCCCTGCTTGGCTGGCAGCGATCGAAACGGCCCTGGAAGCTGGAGATGTGTCTCTGGCCTGGGCCCTGCTGTTTGAACCCCAGCGCCCCGATGCAGCCGATCTAATCGCCCTGCGCAACGAGGTGGTGAGCAGGGGCTGCGGCGACTGAGCCGCGACCACAATGCAAGACAGTACGGCCGTACTATTTTGCATAGTGTGTCGGCCTTCGGGGATTGCCATGGCGAGCGATCTGATCTGGCTTGGTCCCTTGCAGCCAGCGCATCACGACCTCGAGCCCCTGCTTTTGCCCCTGGCCGGCGAAACCGTGGCCGCAGGCTTTCCCAGCCCTGCCGATGACTACATCGAGGCAACAATCGATCTAAATGGAGCCCTGATTCCGCGACCGAGCTCCACCTTTTTGATGCGGGTAGACGGCGATGCCATGCGCGGAGAGGGCATTCATCACGGCGATTTATTAGTGGTCGACCGCAGTGTGGGTCCCCGTTCTGGCTCCATCGTGGTCGCCGTGCACGAGGGGCGCTTTCTGCTGCGGCGACTGGAGGGAACACCTCCCCATTGGCGCCTGGTGGCCAGCGATGCCACTAGCCCCGCCATTGCCCTACAAGGTGACGATCCCGACCTGCTGATCTGGGGCGTGGTGATCCATGCGGTACATCACCTCTGGAAGCCATCGCCGCAATCGCGAGTCCGAGGAAGCGCCTTTAAGCGTTCACCAGAAGCCTTTGGAATAAAGCCATAGGCCTAGCAATCCCATTGGCACAAACACTGCGCCAAGGATCTGCAACTTGACGGTGCGCGGAGATGGCTGATTCGTACGGGGCATGGGGGTCAGGCTGAAGGGGAGAACAAAATCGGGCGATAGGTGGGCCGAGCAGCGGGCGAGAGGCTCCACTTCACCCGGCAGGTGAAGGTGGCGTATTCACCTTTGATGGCAGTTGAGAGCCGCATGGCCGTAGCGGTTGCATTGGCTGGCATGCGGTATTGGGCCTGATTGCAGGAGTCCACTTCAGAGACGTTCGACTTGTATTCAACGGTGCCACTGGTGGGCGCGGCCTTGGCGTCTGTTTGGCCAGCCTGGGCTGCGCAGGGTGCAAGCAGGGAAGCAGTAGTACAAAGGGTCAAAAGACAGGGAAATGCAGCAATGCGGCGCATGTCTAAGCGTCAAGGTCTTCCTGTAATAGCCGAAAAGACGCAGCCGCGCCTAGTCGAGCAGCCAGTGCGGCAACCTGGCCCAGCAACGCGCTTAGGGCGGTTCTGATCCACTCATGCACTAAAAGAGATTTGGAGTGCTCTTCGGTAGCCGTCGCCATTGGCGGGTAATTGCGGCTTCCCGTGGCCACCCAGTCGGTGCGAAAGGTGGCCAATTCTCTGCAACCCGAGCTCGCGATCGGCGCTATTTCGGCAGGAAAGGTTGCGGTATGGCGAAACGGCCAAGCAACTGGGCCAGCAAGTCGATTAACTCGAAATCCTGATGCTGGTGAAGCACCTCTAATCCGTGGGCATGTGGTGTGCAGCGTTTAATCAGCTCGAAGATCGCGAGGTGCTTGATCTTCTGGTGGCGGCAACACCCGATACGCTCAACTGAAATCACTGCTTGCCTTTGACCTCGAGATCGTGAGCACCCTTTTCCACAAGGTAGGAATTAATTGCCTCTTTTAAGACGGCACCAAGTTTCTTGCCCTCGAGAATGGTTAAAAGTTTTAAAGCTCGATGCTCCTCCACGGAGAGCTCAACGGTAATTCTTGGCATGATTGTGAAGGGACCTGAACCGATATGACAAATATATGCCAATACTGGTGGAGGATGTGCAATCGGATATCAACACCTAAACGACAATGCTTCACCACGGGACTGTGAGATAATGCACTGGTACATGGGTTGAATTGGTGAATTAGTGATTGAGAGTTAAGGCTAATTTTGCCAAAGCTTCCAGGTGTCCCAGAAGCGTCGTAGCATTCCAGGCTGTCAGGCCGTGCGGCGTCCACCTCCCCCGTCAGGTCAGTGCGGCCAGCCGGTCGAAAGTTGGTTTCGTTAAGGCTGGAGTTCTAGGAATAAATAATTGTCTTCAGGGCTTATCGGCCTCGCCAGCAAATGCAAAATACAAAGACTAAATGGTTGCGAAAAAGACAAAGCGGCCAGCTATTCAAGCAGGCATTCCTTCAGTGATGTTGGCGCCACCAGTGCCAGCTTTCAATATTGATCAACAACCCAAGCAGGGTCATCACCGCCATCAGCATGATCTGATCAAGGCGTGCATCTGGCACCAAGATATCTGCCAGAAGATGCAGGATATTAGTAATTAGGTAAACTACACTTAGCCAAAAGTGCAGCCGCCTCAACAGCCGCCAGCGAATCCCTGGACCGATGGCTGAATCAGCGAAAGAGATCAGCACGATTGCCAGTAATGGCAGGAAAAAATAGCCGAGCATGGCACCAAGCAGCAGCGGCAAGGCTCCCAATGGGACTTGGCTGTTGATCTCGGGTGACTGCCCGTGGAATAAGGGCATCAAGCCCAAATCCACGTGGAACAGCATGGCCAGCAACCAGGCAATCCAGAGAGTGATCAACCGCTGGGCATGATTTGTAGTGGAGCGCCTGCATCCATCCAGGTGTTATGGGCAAGCGCCTGCTGCCATCAAATCGAAGCCCGGTTCCAGGGCATCAGGGCCAGCAGGCGGGCCATGCCACAAAAACCACTGATGCCAGCAAACACCAGGCCGGCTCCCACCAACCAGCTGAGCAGAATCCAAGCCGGCGCCACCCAGCTGCCGAGGCCCAGACCGAGCAGCACCAAAGAGCCAGCGGCGATCTGAACCTGGCGCATCAGCGGCAGGGGGGCTGGTGTGCCCGTGCCGCACCAACTGGGCTAGAGCCTGGGCACTGCGGCGACCGCTGTGGCATACCAGCACCAAGGCACATTGACGCTGCCTTCGATGTGCCCGCCGGCCAATTCCATTGCCCCGCGCACATCGATCACGCTGACCCGCTTTTCAGCCAGCTGCCGGGCTAGTTCCTGGGCATTGAGACGGGTATCGAGGTCTGGTTTCATGACTGATAAGGAGGTTGATCAGGTGGAAGCGACGCCTTGCAGCGGGTAGCCCTCATCCGCCCAGCGGGCCAGGCCGCCGTGGAGGTTTGCCACCTGGCTGAGGCCGGCCTTAAGCAACTGCTGGGTAGCCAGGGCCGAGCGGCTGCCGGAGTGGCAGACCACCACCACCGGTTGATTGACGGGAAGTTCGGAGATGCGACCTTCCAGTTCCGGCAGGGGAATCAGCAGGCTGTCCGCCACCCGACCGTCGGGGCCGCCATATTCCTCAGCCGAACGCACATCCAGCAAGCTGAGGCCATCACGGTGGGACGCCACCCAGGCGGGGGGAAGTTCGGGCAGGCCCGCATAGCTGCGTTGCAATGGCGCCCAACATGGGTTTGCAGCAGGGCTGGTGACGTCCTGATCAATGGGCTTGCCAGAGCGCATGTTGCCAGGCAGGGCTTCGGCGATCCTGTGGGGGTGGGGCAACTGCATCGACTCCATGTAACCAACGAAATCCCTTTCGGTGGCCATACCGCCCAGGCGGGCGTTGAAGGCTTTTTCTTCAACCACCGAGCTGACCGTGCGGCCCTCGTAGTCGTGCCCTGAATAGAGCAAGCAGGAGTCGGGCAGGCTGAAGAGTTGCTGGGTAATCGAGGCCCAGAGGGTATGGGGGTTGCCCTGCTGAAAGTCACAGCGACCGCAGCCCCGTACCAGCAAGGCGTCACCACTGAATGCCATCGACTGATCGTCGAGCACAAAACTGAGGCAGCCATTGGTATGACCTGGGGTGCTGCGCACCTCGAGCCAGCGAACGCCAAAGGAGAGCCGATCCCCGTGCTGCAGGGGCATGGTCACGTTTTCCGCCCTAGCGGCTGCAGACAGGCCAATTGCACAGCCAGTGGCCTGTCTGCAGCAGCCAGCTGCCGGTGACATGGTCGGCGTGGGCATGGGTATTGAGGGAGGCCACCAGCTTGAGCCCCAGCTCACGGAGTAGGGCAAGATCCCGGCCATGGCGCTCAAACACCGAATCGATGATCACCGCCTGGCGACTGGAAACATCGCCTAGTAAGTAGGTGAAGGTGCCGGTCTGGGCATCAAAAAGCTGGCGGAAGAGCAGGGATCCCCCTCCAGCCGCTGCCCGCAGGGAAATCGGCGTAAACGGGGCGACAACCATCGCGGCATTGCAGCTTGTTATGACCATAGCCGCATAAAGGCGTCGCGTCCGGGGTCGCTCGGGGGAATGCGGCTTGCGACATAGCTGCGACATAATTAATAGATGGCCTATTCCAGCTCCATGCCGTCTCCCCAGTTGCTGGAGGAGTACTGCCAGTTTTTCCGTTTGCTGAGCGAGCCGGCGCGCCTCCAGTTGCTTTGTCAGCTCAGGGCAGGGCCCCTGGATGTGGCAGCACTGATCGAAGCCACTGGCTTCTCCCAATCCCACATCAGCCGCCAGCTCGGCCAACTGCAGCGGGCGGGCCTAGTGCGCTGCGAGCGCGATGGGGTGCGCACTATCTGGAGTGCCGAAGGCGCCTTGGTAGACGAGCTCTGCTCCCTGGTCCAGACCCGACTCAAGCGACGTCTGGAGAACCAGTTAGCCCAACTGCAATCAGCCTGAGCGCGCCGGCCCTGAAGCCGGAAGAATGGCCCTAGCAAAAGTTCCCCATGGCGCAGGCAAAATCGCCCCTAGATCAGCTGCAGGAGCATCTGCGCCAGAGCCAGCTGCTGGGCTCAATCAGCAGTGCCCTCTATTACGACCAGAACACGGTGATGCCGGCGGCCGGTGCCGAATGGCGTGGCGACCAACTGGCCCTGTTGGCCAGCCAGCTACACGAACGCCAGAGCAGCCCTGCTTACGCCGATCTGGTCGGGGCGGCGGAAGCCGAGCTGCAAGCCAGCACTCCGGCGGCGGTGCGCCGCAACTTGCAGCTACTGCGGCTTGAGCTAAATCGCCAGCGCTGCCTAGATCCCCAGCTAGTAGCCCAGATCGCCCAAGCCCAGTCGCGCGGCAATGCCATCTGGCAGGAGGCAAGGCGCCGCAGCGACTTCAGCATCTTTGCTCCGGCACTGGAAAGTCTGATCGGCCTACGCCGCGAACAAGCGACCCAACTTGCCGCCGCTGAAGTTCAACACCGCAGCCCCTGGGAAATCCTGGCCCAGCCGTTTGAGCCCGACGTCAGCAAAGAACGGCTGCAGCAGCTGTTTGCCCCACTGCAGGCCGAGCTGCCCGTCCTGCTCCAGCAGGTAGCAGCAACCCAGGTGTCCCCCCTGCCAGAGCTACCCGAAGCCCTGCAGGAAAATCTCTGCAGCGAGCTACTCAACAGCTGGGGCTACGACCCGGCCTACTGCCAACGCTCCCGCTCAGCCCATCCCTTCTCCTGCACCGTGGGCCCCCAGGACTTCCGCATCACCACCCGGGTGGTGCCGGATCAGCCCCTCTCGGCCTTCCTTGCCACCGCCCATGAATGGGGCCACTCCTTATATGAACAGGGCCTGCCCCGCACGGGCAACCACTACTTCCCCTGGCCGCTGGGTGAGGCCACCTCGATGGGGGTGCACGAGTCGCAGTCGCTGTTCTGGGAATGCCGGGTGGGCCGCAGCCGCGCCTTCGCCGAGCGCTGGCATCCGCGCTTCTGCGCCGGCTTAGGCAGTGGCGGTGGCAGTGGCAGTGATCCCTGGGGCGGCGCCTTCGGCTTCTGGCGAGGGCTCAATCCCCAGCGGCCCGGCCTGATTCGGGTGGAAGCCGACGAGCTCAGCTACTGCTTGCACATCGTGCTGCGCTTTGAGCTGGAGCTGGCCCTACTCGAGCAGGACATGCCGGTGGCGGAGCTTCCAGGTTTATGGAACCGCCGCATGGGCGAGCTGCTGGGCCGTACCCCTTCAAGCGATTCGGAGGGATGTCTGCAAGATATCCACTGGGCAGAAGGCCTGTTTGGCTATTTCCCCAGCTATGCCCTGGGCCATCTGATCAGCGCCCAACTCGCGGAAACCATGGAGCAGGAGCTTGGCGGCCCAGGTGCCATCGAGGCCGCGATCGCTGCTGGTAAGGAGAGCAGCCTGCGGGACTGGCTGGCCAGCAGGGTTTATCCCCTGGGCCGCAGCGTCAATGCGGAAGAGCTGGTGGAACAGGTGAGTGGCCAGAGGCTCAGCGCGGCAGCCTTCCTTCGCTATCTGCGCAACAAGCTGGAGCGCCTGCAGGCAGATACTTAGGATGCTGCTTAGCCACTCAAATTCCGCTTCATGGCGAACATCGACCACGCCCCGAGCCGCACGATGCTCAACCTGTTGCACGTGCTGCCGGCCTTCGCCGATGAAGCCAAGCTGCGCGTGAACGCGATCGTGGAGCTCAACTCCATGACGATCAACAAGTACGAATTGATCACGGAAACCGGCCACCTCAAGCTGGATCGCGTCGGCTATTCGTCGCTGGCCTACCCCTTCGCCTACGGCTGCATCCCCCGCACCTGGGACGAGGACGGCGACCCCCTCGATATTGAAATTGTCGGTGTCACCGAGCCCCTAGTGCCGGGATCGCTGGTGGAAGCTCGGATCATCGGCATCATGACCTTTGACGACGGCGGCGAGGTCGACGACAAGGTGATCGCCGTATTGGCCGATGACAAGCGCATGGACCACATCACCAGCTTCACCCAGCTTGGTGAGCAGTGGGTCACGGAAACCCAGTACTACTGGGAGCACTACAAAGACCTCAAAAAACCCGGCACCTGCAAGGTCAATGGCTTCTTGGAGCCAGCAGAAGCTGTGAGCATCATTAAGGAGTGCGAACGGCGCTATCTCCACATCATCGACACCAAGCTGGTGAACTAAGCGCCCTTATTTCTATGGCTGACTACCTCAAACCGCTCTGGATTGCCGCAGCAGCACTTGCGATGGCCCCGGCTTGGACCCCTGTCCAGGCCCAGAGCAACAGCCGGGAAATTGTGCTTCAGCTTGACAAGCGCACGATCAGCCTGCGTGAAGGCCGCAAGGTGCTTGGCAGTTGGCCAGTGGCGATTGGCGATCCCAGCACCCCCACACCAGTAGGGCGCTTCTCGGTGCAAAACAAGGTTGTTAATCCCAAATACCAGAGCACCAAAAGTGGCAAGATCAACGCCACCGTCGGACCAAATGGCCCCTTAGGTGATCGCTGGCTTGGATTCCAGAAAAGCGGACCCAACCAGTACGGCATCCATGGCACGCCAAATGCTTGGTCCTGGACGGTGACATCACGCGCAGCCGTTACCAATGGCTGCGTGCGCATGCTCCACGAGCATGTGCGCTCCTTATTTGATCAGGTGGAAGTCGGTACGCCGGTAATCGTGCAGCGCTGAAGCCAGCCGATTGTCGGAAAATATTCTGGAGATAACCCCAGCTGCAGCCGCAAGTTGGGGTTAACGGCGTACCTAATAAGGCCAAAACAAGGCATGAGGCCTTTCGACTGCGTCTATGTCTGCGGTTCCCCACTCCAATCATTCCTGCGAACCCCAAGTGAGCACCACCTTGAAGTGGGCCAGTGACGGCGAGCTTTCACCCCTTGATTTGGAGCGGATACTGGCCAGGTTAAGTGCGGTTGATCCAGCAGCCCAAGCGCTCTGTAGCCAGCTTCAGACTCAATCCTGAGCCCCATCCCCAGCGGGTGTGAGCTGGCGCGCTAGGGCCCGGGCCATGCCATCGCGGCTGGCCAAGCCACGTAGAGATGCAACCGGCAAACCGGGATTGGGAAGGCCATGGGGCAGGGCTGCCGCCGCCGCAGCCGGCACATCAAAAACCGGCAATTGGCGCAAGCCATTTGGCCTCAGCTGGTCTTCCAGCTGAGCAAGCTGGGCAGACATCGGCAGCCACACCAAGTCACTGCGGCGACAGGAGAGCAAGGTGGGCACCGGTGAAGACCCGTCGTCATTGAACTCCCGCTCGGCACTTAGGG